>NZ_DASTRI010000049.1:0-2094 GCF_035761305.1 Chitinophaga sp.
AAACGACAAGCCTGCCCACCATGCTGTTTTCCGCTCACGTGAGGCAGCCCTTGAGATCAGCAGGAACTTAACACCCAGGAAGCTTTTTATATTACCCGTTACTTTCTTTTTAGACGGCATCTCCGTTTGCATTGATGCATCTTACGACAATACCCTCATTTTTACGTATACCTCCGGCCGGGAAAAGATTTTCCTGAAACATTGCTCGCTGCTGAGATGATACGCCCGTTACACATGCGTTTAACCCTGTCAGCATCACTGTAATGAATTACCATCAGTACTAAGCCCGTTCCGGCTAAGCTCCGGCACATTCATCACTATTTGGGGGATTTCTAAACCGATTATCTGGATTATTGCAATGGAAAAAAACATACTAATTATAGAGCGGAATATTGAAGCAGTTTTCTTTTACAAGCAGCTACTGCAAGTTCATGGGTATGCAATAGACCATGTATCATCCGATAGTCAGCTATTGAAGTACGATTTTTCTATACCTGACCTGTTCATCATCAACAGCCGTTTTTTAACATTAAATGAGTGGGAAATTTGCCAGCACCTGAAAGGCAGTCCCTTAACCAAAAATATTCCTGTAATTATTATTTCCGGTACGCCTGATATAGCAGATGTAGCCAGGCGCTGTGCAGCCGTTTTTATGGAAAAGCCTTTTATTTCTGCTGATCTGCTGGCTACCATTAAACGCTGCCTCGACAACGTACAGTAAAACTTCCTTTACAGCAGCGTTCCCTCATCAATCGCGGCACATCAATTGTGACCACCTGTTATAAAAGTTACAATTATGAAAGCTGTAATATTGCTAGGCACGCTGAAAAAGGAGGGCGTTTCCAACACAGCGGTGCTCTCAGCGTTCTTTCAGCAAAAGCTGGAAAAGCAGCAGGTGGAATGCGAGATCATTCACCTGGTAAAGGAGCGTATTTTGCCCGGTACCTATACAAATATGGGAGAGGGCGATGCATGGCCCGCTATTCTGGACAAGCTTACCGCGGCACAGCTCATTATTTTTGCAACACCCATATGGTGGGGCGGCCATTCATCTGAAATACAAAAGGTAATTGAGCGGCTGGATCATGTGCACGACGGTATTCTGGCCGGGCAACCGTCAAAGCTGGCCGGCAAAGCCGCCGGTATTATTATTACCGGCGACTCCGATGGGGCGCAGCATATCATAGGAAATATCAGTAATTTCGTGAACGCCATCGGCCTGGTGCTGCCGCCATACGCCTCCCTTTCTGTACTGTGGGAGGGACAAAAGAAAGGAGCCTCCACTACCCGGGAAGCGCTGATGCAGAAGTATGAGGCGGAGTACAGCAAAACAGCTGACACCATGATAGCGCAGCTGCTGAAATATGCCCACTAATCATTCACATACATGAAAACTTTAGCAACCACCTGTATTTGCCTGCTGCTTACCGTACTAGGCCTGCAGCAGGGGAAAGCGCAATCCTTCGTGGTGGGCGCCTGGCAGGCGCAAACCGACTCTGTTACCACGGTTATGCTTATTACCCCCGATTACTTTACGGTTACCAGCTACACCCCGCACCGGTTTATATCCACTATGGGCGGCACCTGGGTAGGCACCGGCGACCACAGCGCCACCACTAATATTGAGTTTAACTCCGCCAACAAATCGCAGGTAGGCCAGCACCCGGATGCATCGGCAGATTTTGAAGGCGAAAATTTAGTAGTTAACCTGGATGGCCAGCGCTATACCTTCAGCCGCCTGGATGACGGCAGCGCCGCCCTTGCCGGCTGCTGGCAGATAACCGCCCGTGACCGCGACGGTAAAATGAGCCCCATGCAGCCTGGTCCCCGTAAAACAATTAAAATACTAACCGGCACCCGGTTCCAATGGGTGGCCATCAATACGCAAACCGGCGAATTTTTTGGCACCGGCGGCGGCACCTACACTTTCGAGAACAACGTGTACACGGAAAACATCGATTTCTTTTCACGCGATAACAGCCGGGTAGGCGCTTCCCTTGAATTTAAAGGCGCCGTGAACGGTAATAAATGGGACCATAGCGGCAAAAGCTCCAAAGGCGATCCCATACATGAAGAATGGACCCGGAAATAACG
>NZ_DASTRI010000050.1:0-109568 GCF_035761305.1 Chitinophaga sp.
TTATTTTCATTTCAGCAGTAACGCTCGGGAAGTACTAGCCTACACTCAATTCTTAGGACTGCTTTTCCCCTCCTTGGTAGCTGTTGATAACGAACCTGTTCAAATATCTGCAGTAACCTGGCAGGGATCAATTCGAAGAGATAGTGATAAATTTTAACTTCGGAAATATAAATAAGGGGCTGACAGCCCGGTCAGCCCCTTATTTAAGTTAATTTTTTATACTCTGTAGAACCAGAGATTATTGCTTGATAGCTTTTATAACTACCTGCCAGTACATAGGCCTTAAAAAAGGAATATACCACAGTACATTGTCTACAACAGTAAAAGTTTTCATTGCTAATTTGTACAAAAAATTCATTCTTATTAATTTAAAAAAAAGGGAGCCTGCTTTAAGGAATTCAAACTCTCTCTTTTCAATATTCCCAAATATCCTTTTCAATAATCTAATGTCCTTCGGAACTATTGGATGCTCAGTAGGAGTTCTTGAATCTTCATCATTTTTTATAAACCTTCTACCTATCTCAACAAAGGGATTATATTTTTGAGGCTCTACTACTAACAGGAACCCTCCTTTTTTCAGACATCTTTGTGCTTCTTTATAAAATTGTTCCAAATTGGGAAGGTGGTGAATGGTCCTGAAACCAAGAATAATATCGAAGGTATTATCTGCAAATTCCAGTTCACAGGCATTCATTACCCTGAAATCTACATCTAGCTTATTTATCTGAGCCCGGTGTTTACAACCTTCAATCAATTTAGGCGCAATATCAATACTGGTTACAATAGCACCTTTTACTGCGAGGTTAAGGGCCGTATTTCCATGGCCGGAACCTATATCCAGAATCTTCTTTCCTTTGACATCTCCAAGCATCTTTCTGAAATAATCCTCAACAGGCACTCCATACTCATCACGCTCATAGCTAAGTGTTTCGGAAATATTTTCATTCCAGTTAAGCCCTTCAGCGTACCTATCATGAAAATCGCGCTCGATTAATAGAAATTCTTCTTTTGAAAGAGTATTTCTTTTTGCTTCACTATAGGGCTTAATAATTTTTTTATCCATGATTTAATGAAAAATGCTGTAATGAAAAAGAATTCTAAATGTATAACCTGAATTTAGTGGACAAATGTATGAAAAACAGCACTGTTTGGAAAATAAAGTTTAAGGTTAGCTTGGCTAATATTCTCAAAATCTGTTATATTTAATCCCTCATTGGTAAACAAGTTGAGTTAGATCATTTTATAAATGAAAACAGCTTCTGCTAAAATGAGCTTTGAAACTCCCCAATTATATAGCTGCCAGATTACTGTAAACTATCATAAGGCTTATAAAATGTATGTCCGTAATAGCATACTATTCGTCCATCGACTCACGGTGAGTAACACATTTGAAGCAGGGTATTTGTGGACCAGATACCGGTAGTGCCCCTAACCGGTTGGGCCAAAGAATAACCATCCTCCTACTTTTACTATCTTTGCTCCCAATTGTACAATCCTCCAACTATGCTCAAAAAACTCCAGGCATCTGCCCTGCTCCTGCTGGGTGGTCTTACTGCAACACACACCTCAAACGCACAAAGCGCCGGCCGCCAATACTCCATAGGCTTTTACAAACCGGTGGCAGATACCGGCGGTTACAGCTACCACTCCTCCCTGCGGGATTACATGGTACAGCCCACGTTTACCCTGCCGGAAGATACCACCCGTAAAAGAAGCTGGTTCCACCGCAAGCTGTTCCAGGAGCACCTGCTGGAGTATAAAGGGGACGACTATAGCTTTTATGCCAGCTTTTTGCCGGATTTCCAGGTAGGCCATAGTAACTGGAACAGCACTACCTGGCTGAATACACGCGGCGTAATAGCCGGCGGTAAAATAGGCGAGCGGCTTACCTTTTATACGGAGTTTTACGAGAACCAGGGCAAGTTTCCCAAATACATAGATGATTTTGGCCGGGCCAACCAGGTGATACCCGGACAAGGACAATGGAAAAACTTCAGCAACGGCAAAGCCTTCGATTTTGCCTACGCCTCTGCCCTCATTAATTACCACGCCAGCCGGCACTTTGACTTCCAGCTGGGCTACGATAAAAACTTTATCGGCGATGGTTACCGCTCCATGCTCCTGTCGGATGTACCGTTTAACTATCCCTTTTTTAAGATCATTGCCAATGTAGGCCGTATTCAGTATACCACCATGTGGGCCCAGTTCATAGACCTGCAATATCCTAAAGCCTCTTACGATAACGGCTACCGGAAAAAGTGGGGCGTGTTCAATTACCTGGATTGGAACGTCAGCAAAAAAATATCTCTGGGCCTGTTTGGAGCGGTGATCTGGCAGGATTCCGATTCCACCGGCAAGCGCGGGTTTGATGTAAGTTACCTGAATCCTATCATCTTCCTGCGGCCCGTGGAGTTTTCCGTAGGATCGGCAGATAATGCGCTCATGGGGTTGAACGCCAAATACGCCGTAAGCCAAAACAGTACTTTTTACGGGCAGTTCCTGCTGGACGAGTTCAAGCTCAGGGAAATGACAAAAGGCCGTGGGTGGTGGGGCAACAAATTCGGTGGCCAGGTGGGCTTCCGTTCCAATAATATCTTTAATGTAGAAAAGCTGAATGTATTGACTGAAGTGAATGCGGCGCGTCCCTTTACCTATTCGCAGCGAACCACCCTGAATAACTACGGGCATTATAACCAGCCGTTGGCCCACCCCTTTGGCGCTAACTTCGTGGAATGGGTAAGCATAGCGGATTACCAGTACAGGCGCTGGTTTTTCCGGGGAGAGCTGATGCTGGCAAAATATGGACTGGACACCGCCAATACGAATTATGGAAAGAACATATTTAAATCATATGAAACACGTACCCTTGAATACGATAATCATATAGGTCAGGGACTATCTACTCATCTCACCTATCTGCAGGGTACAATTGCCTATCTGCTGAACCCAAAATACAATCTTCGTTTGGAGTTATCCGTAGCCGCCCGCCGGGAAGGAAATGATGTATGGAAGTTTAATGAGTACATTTACCAGGTAGGCCTGCGCAGCACTTTCCGGCAGTTGTATTACGATTTTTAGCAGCGCAATAATCACACGAAATGGTAGGCACAATTTGCCATGAAATAGGTTATCTTAGTAAGGTAGCACATTCAACACGTCAAATTATGCCGATACTCGTCTTACATTGCATCGTAATGGTGGAAATTACCGCGCTGTACATGCTGGTGAACAATGTTATGAAAAAAGCAGGTAAATAAAGTTGTAAACCGATATACACTATTTGCGGCACCTGCTTTTTGAAAGCCACTTAGAAATCTGTTTTCAGCCAGCCAAAAAAAGACAAAAGCGTTTTGGCCCTCCCGTGTGTTTAACGGGAGGGTTTTTTTACGCCCTCAGGGTACATGCTCTAATTGGAAAATAAGAAATGAACCAATGGATAAAGGCCGATCCCGTATAGCCCTGTTAGGATGTAAAACCCCTGACAGCATACACTATACTACAGTCAGAACCTGTGACTTAGCTGGCAAGCTATAGTTCCTAAATCAATATACGGATTTTTTCGGGGATGAAAGCCAATAAAATAGGGCGCTGCAGGCGCCACAGCCCAATTTGCCGCTTATTAGCGGGCCAATTACTATCTTCGCCCCATGCATTACGTAACGGTTGAAGGGATTACAAAATCATACGGCGAAAAACCGCTGTTCAGGAATATTTCTTTTCATATTGAAGAAGGTGATAAAATAGCGTTGGTAGCGCTGAATGGTACCGGCAAATCCACCCTGCTGCGCATACTTTGCGGCAAAGAGTCGGTAGATGAGGGCAAGGTGTGGGTACACAAAGAGGTGACCGTGGTAATGCTGGAACAACAGAATGCCTTTGACCTTAATAAAACCATACTGGCCAATATATTTGCCCAGGACCACCCGGTATTAAACGCCATCCGCGACTACGAGCGGCTAACAGATGAGGACGGTGACCCCGATCCGGCGCTGCTGGCGGCAGCTATTGCTAAAATGGATGAGCTGGGCGCCTGGCATTTCGATGCCAAGGTAAAGCAGATCCTGGGCAAGCTGAATATTCACCGCCTGGATCAGCACATGGGCACCCTCTCCGGCGGACAGCTGAAGCGCGTGGCCCTGGCAAAAGTGCTCATTGATATCGGGTTTGAGCACAAGCATACCCTGCTTATCATGGACGAACCTACCAACCACCTGGACGTTTCCATGATCGAGTGGCTCGAAAGCTTCCTGAACCAGGAAAATGTAACCCTGCTGCTGGTTACCCACGACCGTTACTTCCTCGACAGCGTTTGTAATGAGATCATAGAACTGGATCAGCAGCAGCTGTTCATCTATAAGGGCGATTACGAGAACTACCTGGAAAAAAAGGCTGCCCGGGAAGAAAGTGATAAAGCCAGCGTGGAAAAGGCCCGTAACCAGTACCGTAAAGAGCTGGAATGGATGCGCCGCCAGCCCAAAGCCCGTACCACCAAAGCAAAATCCCGTATAGACGCTTTTTACGATGTAAAGGAAAAAGCCAGTGTACGCATAGAAAAACAACAGCTGGAGCTGAATGTTAAAATGACCCGCCTGGGCGGAAAAATACTGGAGCTCAAAAAAGTGTATAAATCCTTCGGCGACCTTGCCATCCTCAAAGGGTTTGACTATACCTTTAAAAAAGGAGAACGTATAGGCATAGTAGGAAAGAACGGGGTGGGTAAATCTACCTTCCTGAACATGCTGCTGGGCATAGAGCCGCCCGACTCCGGAAAAATTAATGTAGGCGATACCGTAGTATTCGGCAACTACAACCAGCAAGGCCTGGTGCTGAAGGAAGACATGCGCATCATTGAATTTGTGAAAGGCATTGCAGAACATTTTCCCCTGGCCGACGGCACCAAAGTAAGCGCTGCCCAGTTCCTGCAGCTGTTCCTTTTCCCGCCGGAAAAACAATATACCTACGTGTCTAAACTAAGCGGGGGAGAAAAGCGTCGCCTGCACCTGTTAAGTATTTTGTTCCGCAACCCCAACTTCCTGGTGCTGGATGAGCCTACCAACGATCTTGATTTGCCTACCCTGAGCATACTGGAAGATTTTCTGCAGGAATACCAGGGCTGTATTATCATTGTAAGCCACGACCGCTATTTTATGGATAAGCTGGTAGATCACCTGTTTGTATTTGAAGGCGGCGGCGAAGTGCGCGATTTTCCCGGTAACTATACCCAGTACCGGGAATGGGAAAAGGAGGAAAGCCGCAGCCAGAAGCAGGAGGTTGCAGCACCGGCAGCCAATACCAGTAACACTGCAACAGCGCCGGAACCGGCTAAGGCCCGTAAGCTGTCCTATAAAGAAAAGCGGGAGCTGGAGCTGCTGGAAAAAGAGATTGCCCGGCTGGAGGCGGAAAAGAAAGAGATTGATGAAAAATTATCCGGCGGCGCCCTGCCCTACGAGCAGCTGGAACCGCTTACCCGCCGTGTAGGGGAGGTAATGCAGCTGCTGGATGAGAAAGGAATGCGCTGGCTGGAGCTGAGCGAAATGGAATAACAATAAGGGTTGGCCTTAAAAATCCGGATGTTAGCCCCGGGGAACTGTATTTTTTTTCGTAATTTAATACAGGACCACCCTTTATTTTAAAGCACAACGTTATTTAATGAATTAACATGAAAAGCGGGGATGATGTGCGGAGGGCTGCCCGGCTGCCAAAAGCATTAATTAGCTTAATCCTTTTAACTGTTTTTATTCATTGCCGTAATACTACATTCCCTCCTCAGGACCGCAAGGTATTTATTAAAAAAGAAGGCAGGCAGTATGTGCTTTACCGCAATGGGCGGCCTTTTGTAGTAAAGGGCGCATCGGGGTATACACATCTTGAAGTGCTCAGGCAAATGGGAGGTAATACCATACGCACCTGGGACACTTTAAATCTGGCCGCTATACTTAATGAAGCACAGCGCAATAATCTTGCGGTTATTGTGGGTTTGCCCATGCCCGGCAGCAGTTACCTTAGCTACTTTTATAAAGATACGGCTAAGGTAAATGCGCAGTACCGCGCATTACAGCAGGTGGTTGAGCAATATAAACATCATCCCGCGCTGCTGATGTGGTGCCTGGGCAATGAGCTTGAATTCAAGGCCAGCCCTGCCCAGCGGCCCTTTTATAAAGCATTTAATAACCTGCTGGATATGATCCACGCAGCTGACCCTGACCACCCGGTAACCACTACCATGACTAATTTTAGTGTAATACAAGCCATGCTTATGCAATGGCAGCTACACCACCTGGACCTTATTTCCATTAATGCTTTTGGTGAGCTGCAGGTATTGGACAGCAAACTGCAGCACTATGCACGATGGTGGAGCGGACCTTTCCTGGTTACAGAATGGGGAGCCTACGGTCCATGGGAGGTACAGCAAACAGCCTGGGACGCACCCATTGAAAATACAAGCACTAAAAAAGCCGAGCACTACCAGCAGCTATACCGGCAGCTGCCGCTGAAAAATCCCCGGTGCCTGGGCGCATTGGTATTTTACTGGGGGCAAAAGCAGGAAACCACACCTACCTGGTTTAGCCTGTTTGATGAGCAGGGCAGGCGTACCGAAGCGGTAAATGTAATTCAGCAATTGTGGACCGGCCAACCTGCAATGGGCAGCGCACCGGCCGTCCGGTACATGCTGTTGAATAAAAAAGGCGCCGCCGATAATATTATACTAACTCCCCGCAGCCTGCAAACAGCAGAACTGTTGATGGAAAGTCCGCCCCGGGACAGCCTGGTGTTCCAATGGCAGGTGATGCAGGAAGACTGGTTCAGCGAGCTGGGACAAAATCCGCGGCTGCTGCTGGACACTGTTATTACCGGCAATACAGCCTGCTTATTCCGCACACCTGCAAAGGAGGGCCCTTATCGTATATATGTGAAAGTATCAGACGGTCATGGCCAGATTGCAACAGCCAATACACCATTCTATATAGTTAAATAACCTGGGAGAATGTGAATATGCAAATTGCCAAGTATGCACCGGCGCCTACCGGCCTTGAGCTATGGACTTTAAGGGTAATGATATTCATTGGCACTGCGGCAATGGGGTATTTCCTGTATTGCCTGCTGGCCCCCCAGCAGGTGGGGTATGCACCCTTCTACTGGCTGCTGATAGGCGCTACCATTTTTAACTGTTTGCGCGTGCTGCATGAGTGGTACCACTACCTGTTTATAACAGTGCCGCCTACGCCGCCCCTTGAGCGCCATTTTACCGTTGATATACTTACCACCTTTTGCGCGGGTGAACCTTACAGCATGATCATTGAAACGCTGAAAGCCATACAGCGCATACATTACCCGCATACCACGTATTTGTGTGATGAAGAAAATGATCCCTTCCTGAAAAGCGAATGCGAACGGCTGGGAGTACGTCATGTTACGCGCACCAATAAAAAAGATGCAAAGGCAGGTAACATTAATAATGCGCTGCAGCAGGCTACCGGCGAGCTGTGTGTGGTGCTGGACCCCGATCATGTGCCGCTGCCCAACTTCCTGGATCCTGTTATACCGCATTTCAATAACGATAAGGTAGGCTTTGTACAGGTGGTGCAGGCTTATGACAACCTGGGCGAGAGCTTAATTGCCAAGGGCGCCGCACAGCAAACCTTCCAGTTCTATGGTCCTATGATGATGACCATGAACCATTATGGCACTGTGCTGGCCATTGGCGCCAACTGTACCTTCCGGCGGGCAGCCCTGGATTCAATAGGCGGGCATGCAGCCGGCCTTTCGGAAGACATGCATACTGCCATGCAGCTGCATGCCAAAGGCTGGAAGTCGGTATATGTACCGGCAGTGCTCACCTATGGCCTGGCGCCTTCCACCCTGTCGGCCTATTACCGGCAGCAGCTGAAATGGGCCAGGGGCACCTTTGAGCTGCTGGTAACCACCTTCCCGGCGCTGTTTAAAAAATTTACCTGGCGGCAACGGCTGCATTACGGCACCATTCCCTTTCATTACTTTTCCGGTGTTATATTCCTGATCAATTTCCTGGTGCCCATATTGTCGTTAACCCTGGGACTGATTCCCATTCGCATGGACCTGGTTTCCTTTGCGCTGATTGGCATGCCTTTCATCAGCGCTACCCTGGCTATCCGTCATTTTGTGCAGCGCTGGGTAATGGGGGAAGATGAAAGAGGGAACCACGTGGTGGGAGGCCTGTTGCTGATAGGCACCTGGTGGATCTATATATTGGGACTGTTTTATACGATTATCCGTAAAAAGGTGCCTTATATACCTACGCCAAAAGATGATAGCGAACCGGATAACTGGCGGCTTAATATTCCCAATGGCATCATTGCCGTGGCATCTGTGGCTGCTGTTTTTTACGGGCTGCATGTTGACTGGAACCCCTATGCCTGGGTAATGGCGGGCATTGCCGGTATTAACTGCTGCATTATGCTGCTCAACATTGCCATTAGCCGGCAAAAAGACCTGAAGCGCATCAGGGAAAGATTTACACTGATAAAGCGGATGTTCGCCTACTGGCTGGTGTTCAAACAGCAGATGTGGTTTTTCCGGCATGGCCTGTATACCGGTATTCGCCGGTTTGCCTTGCTGCTGATGCTGGGCATATGCTTTACAGTTGTATATCTTTTGGGAGGCGCATCCTGGGGGCCTTTACCGCCTGCAGGCCCCGCCACGGGGCAGCCTGTTTTTTACTCCGGCATATTCAGCCCTGGCACCACTAACGGGCTTACGGAAATGCGGCGGGTGAGCAGTTATCAACAGGCATATCATACGCATTTTGGTATTGTCGCATTGTACATTCCCTGGGGAGATGAAGAGCGTTGTTACCTGCCGCAGGCATTGGTTGACACTATTTACCGGAACGGCTCTTACCCCCTTATTACCTGGGAGCCGTGGACGCATCTTTTCCGCCAGGCGGCAAACAATAAAGCGCTTGGCATGGAAAAGAAGGTGTGCAGCTATATTGTAAAAGGCGCCTTTGATGCTTACCTGGAAAAGTTTGCTGCGCAGCTGCGCGCCCTGCACCGGCCGGTATACCTGCGGTTTGCACACGAGCCGGATAACCCCTTTTACCCCTGGTCGTACAGCGGAGGAAATACCCCGCAGGAATATATAAGCGCCTGGCAATATGTACACGACTTTCTTGCCCGCCGGCATGTACAGCATGTAATATGGGTATGGAACCCCTGGAAGGCGACAGCGGTAAACGACTACTTTCCCGGTACTGCTTATGTTGACTGGCTGGGCGTTACCTGCCTTAATTACGGACCCTATAACAGTAACGGTAAGTGGTATGGGTTTAAGGCATTGTATGCGCCTTTTCATAACCAGCCTGTTTTTCGTGCAGGGCTACCTGTTATGGTGGCAGAAGCAGGCTCCCTGCAAACAGCGGCTAACCAGCAGCAGTGGCTGTCCGGTATGTTTGATGATATTGACAGCTCATTCCGCGAAATAAAGGCTGTTGTGCTGTTTAATTCCGCTGTTGATAAAAATGTGCCTGCCGCCGGGGGCCATGATGTGCTGAACTGGCAGCTGGGTGCTCCGGGCTCCTATTTTACAGCGCTGGCCCGTTATCAGTCTGTAGCCGGCAACAGGGAGGAAAAGCCCGCCGGACCTGTTGCCGCACTGCCGGAAACTGAGAACCTTGCAACCGCAAAACGAAGGCTGGCAGATACGGTAAGAGGCATTAATTACCAGAAGGGACAGGAGTGGTATGGGAACTTTTATGCCCTTACCCGGCGTGAGGTAGCCAGGGATTTCAGCACCATGCGGCAACTGGGCATCAATACTATCAAACGGGCCGGTCCCGGCGTATATGACCGCAACATACTGGCAGTAGCTGAACAGTATAATATGCGTATATACTACAGTTTCTGGATGCCTGCAGTGCATGACATGCTGGATGACCGTCATAAGCTGGATGAGGCGGCGAAAAGGGTACTGGCCACGGTAAAAAAGCTGAAAGATAATAAACGCATTGTGGCCTGGAATTTTAATGATACCCTGTGGCAGGCACTGGGCGAACATTTCTATAAGCCGGCATTGCTGTACCAGCAGCAAGCTTATATTACCTGGCTTAAAAAGCTGGCAGGCCGCATAAGGGCAATTGACCCCGTACGGCCGGTAACAATGGATATAGGAGTAAACGAACGCCTTGCCGTTAATGTGCAGCTATTGCAGCAACAGCTGCCTGAAATAGATGCTTTTGGGCTTATTCTTCACACAGATACTGCCGGTGTATCGCAGATCAGCGGGCTGCGGGCGCCCTGTTTTATAAGCCAGGTGCCGGTAGCGCGCTATGTGCAGCTGACCGGCCTGCACAAAGGCGCCTTTATTACCCGTTGGCAGGATGCCGGGGAGCGTGATTATCTCACCTTTGACGGGCTGCTGGATCATTGGGGCCGTTATAAGCCTTCTTATTACCAGCTGGCGGAAAAATGGAGCCGGTACACCTATGAAAAAACAGTGTTCCCCGAACTGCATATATTACGGCCGGCGAAGCTCACCAAAAAAGATGAACAGCTTACCTACAGGGCCATTGTTAATAATGGTCATGGGTGGACGCTGCAGGTGCAGCCGTCGTTGCATTATGAATGGCACCTGGTAAAAACAGATGCCTGGGGTAATGCGGTGTATATGAAAAAACTTGGCCAGGGGCCGGAGGTAACAGTGCGTATACCGGAAGAAGCTGCCAGGTACAGTTTGTACCTTACTGCCAGTAATGGGAAAGATGTTATCGACGCACGGTCGCCGTTAAATATTCCGCTTTAATTGTAAAGGTTGTTAAAATTATAAAGGCGCCGTTAAGCGCCTTTATAAAACATCATGCGGAACAATTACTCTTCCGGCTTATCCCTTATTTCGGACCGTTTCAGGTAAACTTTTTTACCCTTGTCGTTCACAATGTATTTATGGTCTTGTTTGTCAATATAAACGGTTTCCCCGTTAGGTCCCTGTTTGCCTTTATACACTTTGTCTTTAACTGCCGATGCGCCTTTTACCGCTACAGAAGCGGTTTTTTGTCCTACTTTTTTGCCGGTATGCCCTACTTTTTTAATAACAGTGTCCACCTGCGCGTAGCTGGTGGTAGTGATCAGGGTGCCTGCAATGCCAATGGCAGCTGCAAACAAAAAAGTTCGGATATTTTTTATCGTGCTCATAATTGTGAAGGTTTTACATAGGAGTTCCAAGAATAATGCCAGCACATTCCTTCCAGTTATTGCCTGTAACGGCAGGCATGCGGCTAAGCGGCCGCTGCCGCTGAAGCGTCCATCTTTCACATGCATCCAAACTTCTTACTGCTATGGTATTTCAGGACAGATGGGGTACATTGGTAAAAATCCGAAGCTATGGAACCCCTTCTCCCTGCTGAAAATACAGCTGCGGCTGCTCACTCTTTTGATGTGCTGCAGGCTGCCTTTGAAAACCAGTTCAATGACCACCTTTTTCCTCCAACACCCGCCAACCTGTATAATGCTATTGACTACCAGTTAAAAAGCGGCGGCAAACGCCTGCGTCCGGTATTATGCCTGATGGGCAATTTGCTTACGGAGCCGCTGCACCTGGATGCTTTCCTGGCAGCCAATGCCCTGGAGCTGTTTCATAATTTTACCCTGGCGCATAGTGATATAATGGCCGCCGCTCCGCTCCACCGCCGCAGGCCAGCCCTGCACGTAAAATATAATGTGCCCACCGCCATTCTCACCGGCGATACCTTGCTGCTGTATGCCTATGACTACCTGAACCGCATTCAGGGCCGCTATAAGCCAAAGATCATACAGCTGTTTAATGATGCGGCACATGCTGTTTGTGAAGGTCAGCAAATGAGCTTTGACCAGGAAAACAGGACCTTGAATTCCCTTTCGTATACAGATTACCTGCATAAGGTAATCCTGGAAAATGCCGTTCTGCTCGCCGTTAGCCTGCAAATGGGCGCTATCATCGGCGGTGCAGGTATTGCGGACCAGGAGCATATTTACAGCTTTGGTAAAAATACGGGCGTAGCCTTGCAACTGCAGGAAGATTACCGGCAGGCCTTTGGGGCAACGGAACAGGAGGCGCCTCTTCAATACCCAAAGAACAGCCTCCTGGTAAAAACCTACGAGTGGAGCAACCCGGAGCAACGCAGCCGGCTGCAGGCGCTGCTAACCTTACCGGCAGCAGAAGCAGCAAACGGCCTGGCGCAATTATACAAAGCCTGTAAGGCTGATGCATGGGTATTGAAAGAAATAGCACGGTTACAGCAAATGGCGCGGCAGCACCTGGGCCAGATTTCGGTGCCTGCCGTTAATAAACAGCCTTTGCTTAAGCTTACAGATCTGTTGTTTGATAAATAGGGATGTGCGTACCGCCCGGTTTTCAGCTTACATGCCCTTTCTCCACCAGCTTTTTAATCTCTTCCAATATTGACTGCCAGCCGCCGCCGGCCATGGCCTCCTCATATCTTTTCTGTCCTTCTTTTACTTTGGAATAATCTCCCTGGGTAACGGTAAAGGTGGTAACGCCGTTATTTTCACTCAGTGTATACGTAACCGTTAAATAGTTTTCCGGTACGTCGGCATAGCTGCCGTTAGGATCAATGGTGGTGTACACCAGGCGTTTTTCAGGCTGCAGCTCCAGGATAGCGCCTTTTACGGCCACTATTTCAACACCGTTAAAAACGCCCTTCCACAGCAGCTCGCTGCCCGGTTTCCAGTCAGATACGGTTTCGCAGCCGAACATGTACTTTTTTGTTTGCGCAGGGTTCACCAGCGCGTCCCATACTTTTGCAGCAGGTGCGTGAATGTTGATGGTATTTTTTATGATTAATGGCGTGTTCATAATGTTAAGGTTTAAAATAATAATTGTACGGGTGTCCGGCGCCGTTAACGCTACAATATTAGCAAGATAATACTGCCAGGTAATTGCGTTTTACGGATTATTTCTAACGGAAAAAGGAGTGATGCCGAATTTTTTCTTGAAGGCATTGTTGAAGTGCTGTGGGGTGGCATATCCCAGCTCAAAGGATATTTCGGCGGCAGTCTTTTGTGTGTCGCGCAGGTACTGGTGCGCCAGGTGCAGGCGCTGTTCGGTAAGGTAGCCGAATATGGTGGTATTGAACGTTTCCTTGAAGCCGCGTTTCAGCTTGTATTCATTCATGCCTACGGTTTTGGCAATTTCCGACAGGTTGGGAGGGCAGTGCACGCGCTCATTGATAAGGTCGCGCACGGCAATTATTTTTTCCTGGTCGGTTTTATTCTTCAGGAAAACATTTTTCGGCTTATTGGCGTATATGTAAGACTCTGCGCATAGCACCAGCAGCTCTATGCTTTTAGAAAGCAGGAACAGTTTTTTAAGATCGCCGCGGTATTTACAATGGATAATTTGCTGCAGCACCTGCTGTATGGGCGCATCAATGCTGCCCCAGTTATCGGACAGCATTACATTTTTGTCTTGCATAATACTGGTTGCAAAGCGCTGCAAATGCTCATTGGCATTTTGCGTAAACTGTACAAACAGGGCTTTGGGGAACTGTATGCCAAAGGTTTCCAGCTCCAGGCTTTTATTATGCACTTCAATGTCAAACCCCTTTGAGTACATAATGTTATGATGCCCGCCAATGAGGTCGTAGGTCTGGTTCAGCTGTTTATAGGTAAAGCGGTAATCGCCCTTTATGCCAAAGTGAAAGCGCACTACATCTTCCTGGCTGCTGCCCGGGAAGCTGGTAAGGGCGTTGAACCTGGACACGGCATGTCCCATACGTATGCCGTCAAACGTCCAGATGATACTATCCCTGGTACCATGCTCCGATGTATGTTGCTGTTTTTCCTCCTGCATAAGCCCTGCAATTTACAAAATGTTCCTGCGTCATCTGATCTGGTCAAAATTTACAAAACTGAATCTGTTATGGCATGCTGATTTTACCGAATATTGTGCTTTCAAATCGAACTGCATGAATATTCCGTTTTACCAGGTAGATGCTTTTACCGATAAGCCATTTAAGGGCAACCCGGCTGCCGTGTGCATTGTAGATGATACGGCTACCACAGCGTTAATGCAGCAGGTAGCCGCAGAGAACAACCTGTCTGAAACTGCTTTCGTATACCGGCAGGGGGCGCAGTTTAACCTGCGCTGGTTTACCCCAACGGTAGAAGTGCCTTTATGCGGGCATGCTACGCTGGCCACTGCTCATACCCTTTGGGAGCAAGGGCTGGTGCCGGCTGCAGATACCATTACTTTTAGCACACAAAGCGGGCTGCTTACCGCACAGCAGCAGGATGGCTGGATAGCCCTGAACTTTCCTGCCCTTACCGGCCAGCCGGTGCAACTGCCGCAGGAGCTGCAGGATATTTTACAGGTAAAGCCGGTAAATACCGTGGAGGTTTTTAACCGCTATCTGGTAGAAGTAGCCACTGCAGCGGAAGTGCATGCCGTGGCGCCGGATTTTTCGCGGCTGGCCAAATATCCGAAAGTGATTGTTACCGCCCGGGCAGATGCAGGTAGTGAATATGATTTTATATCCCGTTTTTTTGCCCCGTGCATAGGCATTAATGAAGATCCTGTAACCGGCGCTGCCCATTGCTGCCTTACGCCTTACTGGGCGGCCAGGCTGGGTAAAACAGCCATGCTGGCCTACCAGGCATCTGCCAGAGGCGGCGTATTGAAAGTAAGACTCGAGGGCGACCGTACGGTGCTGGGCGGCCAGGCAGTAACGGTTATTAGCGGTACTTATTTTATAAATCAATGATCGTATGCAGTTACCTGTTTACCAGATAGATGCTTTTACAGACCGGTTGTTTGGCGGTAACCCGGCTTGTGTAGTGCCTTTAACAGCCTGGCCAGGGGATGCGCTGCTGCTGAAAATAGCCCGGGAAAATGCAGTGCCCGAAACCGCCTATTTTGTGCCGGATGGCCGGCAGTTTGAGCTGCGCTGGTTTACTCCTGAAATAGAAATGGACCTTTGCGGGCATGCCACACTGGCTACTGCGCATGTACTTAAAACCATTTTACATTATACAGCAGATACTATTGTATTCAGTTCCAAAAGCGGGCAGCTGCAGGTGCGGGTAAATAAAGACCTGTATACGCTGGACTTTCCCTCCCGCAATCCTGTACAGGCGCCGCTGCCTGAAGTAATTGCCGCGTCGTTAAGCAAGCAGCCACGCGCAGTGCTCAAAGCCAGGGATTATGTGCTCGTGTACGACGATGAGCAGGATGTAAGGAACATCCGCATTAACCGGCAGCTGATAGACCAGGTTAACCTGGACCCAGGCGGTATAATTATTACCGCCAAAGGAAGGGAGTGCGATTTTGTGTCGCGCTTTTTTACCACGCAGGCGGCTATTTTTGAAGACCCGGTTACCGGCTCGGCGCATTGCTCGCTGATCCCCTACTGGAGCGCGCAGCTTAACAAAAAGGAAATGACAGCCATGCAGCTGTCTGAAAGACAGGGCCGGCTGTTTTGTGCCGATGCCGGCGACCGCGTATTTATTTCAGGGCATGCACGCACTTATTCTTCCGGCACTTTATATACTGAATAAAATACCGCCACTTTTTCAGCCGCCATTTTGATCTATATATTGTAAAAGCTCCGCTGTGATAGCGGGGCTTTTGCTTTGTTAATTGCGGCGCTTACTGAACTATTCCGGCTGTTTGTTCAGTAACAAACACCTGCTTTTTTTTTGTTTCTTGGACCTGCCCCCCTTGTACGTTTAGATTTGCAACTGTACAAATGTCCGTAACCGGACTTTGTTTATCCCAGTAAATTTTAAACACAGTGAGTATGTCAACACTTTCAATTCCGGCGCACGGGAAAAGACCTTTAAAAAGATCATTGCTTTGGACTGTTCTTGTTTTTTTGCTTACCGGCTTCCACCATTATTATGGAGGCATAGTGTACCATACGCCGTGGCGGCAGCATGTAGTGCTGGGTGGCGGTATGGCGCTTCTTATTTCCGTGGCGCTGTTTTACCTGTACAGGTACCGGCAGCAGAAAATATTTCTTACACTTTACCTGTTGCTGGTGTTTATAATGTTTGGGTTAGGTATAGCCGTGTTTGAAGGCGGGTATAATCATCTGGTCAAAATCATTTTATATTTCGGGGGGCTGCACCTGCATACCTGGCGAATGTTGTTTCCTGCGCCTGCTTATGAGGTGCCCGGTAATTTTATATTTGAGCTTACCGGTGTGCTGCAGTTTTTTGCAGGGGCAATGCTCTTTTACTTTTTGAAGCAGGTATATAATCTTTACTTTAAAGGGAAAGTGTAGCGCTTATTTTTTAAGCTCCGCCATCATACAGGCGTGCAATATTTCCTTGGCATACCGGATCATGTGTTCTTCCGGCAACGTGGCGCCGTCTGCCAGCCACTTAAAAAGCATACTTACAATACCGCGGGCCGCTGCTTCGGCCTTATATCGCACCGGCTGCAGGTTGGCCTTGCTAACAGCATACCTGGTTTTGTAAGATTTTACAATTTTGGCTGCACATAGTTCGGCAAAGTAATTACTGAGTATGTCAATGCTCCTGGTACCGGCCATGGCTTTTACCAGGTGCATATGTTCCCGGGTGTGATGAAACAGGTAATGCAGGTTAACCCCCATGGGATAATTTTCAGGATCGTTTGGCGTATTTACCAGTGCCTCCTGGAAATTAATGTTGCCGATCAGCAGCTCCTCTTTGCTTTCATAATGGCTGTAAAAGGTGCTGCGGCCTACATTGGCCCGGTCAATAATATCCTGTATGGTAATGGCATCATAGCCTTTTTCAACTATTAGTTCCTTCAGGGCACCGGCAAGGTATTGCCTGGTTTTTTGCGTGCGGCGGTCGTTTTGCAAGGGTTGTTTGGGCATTTTGCGAGTACTTTAAAGCAGTGATCTGTGAACCAGCCCTGGTGCTTAAGCTTCTTTTTTATAAATGTAAACAAATGTTCAGTTTATTACTGTGGTGTGTTTTTTAATACAGCAGTCATTCTTGCCCCATGCACCCCTGTGTTCGCAAATAAAGCCGTTCCAGACAGAATTTTGGAAATCCGGAATAACTTGTATATTTGTACTATAAGTATAGTACAATAAGACATAGTATGATTGATTTTAAATTAGACCCTAAAACAGGTACTCCGTTTTATCGACAAATTATCGATCAGATCAAATTTGGTATTGCAGCAGGAAACCTAAAAGCAGGGGAGCAGCTGCCGACGGTTCGTGCATTGGCGGTGGAACTAAAAGTAAACCTGAATACAATTGCCAAGGCGTACAAAGAGCTGGAAATTCAGCGTGTTTTAGAAACGCAGCAGGGAACCGGTACATTCATAAGCGAGATAAAAATTAAAATCTCCGATAAAGAGAGAAATAGCAAGTTAAAGGATATCTGCAACGAGTTTGCTGCTATTGCCTTCAGCTATGGCTTTTCAACAGATGATATCATTAAACAACTTAAAAAACAATAGTATAATGAAAACAAAAAAGAATTTAAAGTTAGGTCTTAACCCTATTGCGGCAGTAGTCTTTTTTGTGTTGACTGGCGTTTCCGTCGGGCTTTATTACTTAGTGCACATGAATGGTTTAATCCTGGTTTTATCGCTGATCGTTTCTTTGTTCCTTGCCAACTCAATACATATAGCAGACCAGTGGGAAAAGGCAGTTATCCTGAGAATGGGTAAGTATACAGGTTTAAAAGGACCTGGTATATTTTTTATTATCCCCATAGTTGATAAAATAGATAACTATATCGACCAGCGGGTGAGGGTCACTGAATTTAAAGCAGAACAAACGTTAACTAAAGATACTGTGCCGGTAAATGTTGATGCTGTAGTGTACTGGACTGTCTGGGATGTTGAAAAAGCTGCGCTGGAAGTGCAGGACTATGAGGTGGCTATTGCATACATTGCACAAACAGGGCTACGGGATATGATAGGAAAACATGAATTAGCGGAACTGCTGCAGGAAAGAGATAAGGTGGCGGAAGTGCTGCAAAAGATATTGGATGAGCATACCAATCCATGGGGTATCACTTGTCAGAGCGTAGGGGTAAAAGACATTATTATTCCGCAAATACTAGCTGATGCGATGAGCAAGGAAGCGCAGGCAGAAAGGGAGCGCCGGGCAAGGGTAATCCTGGGTACCGCTGAAACAGAAATTGCAGAAAAATTTGCGAAAGCAAGTGAACAGTATATTAATAACCCGGTTGCCCTTCACCTGCGGGCTATGAATATGTTATTTGAAGGGTTAAAAGAGAAAGGGTCTATGGTAATTGTGCCAAGTTCGGCGCTGGATTCAATGAATTTAGGGGCCACGGGCGGTTTAATGTCTTTCGCAAAAGAAAAATGAACGGCAGCAGTATGTTAACTCACGGCAGGAAACGGTACCCCAAAATAAAAAAGCCTTACAAATCATTGATTTATAAGGCATCTTCTCTTTGTCGTGTAGCCTCGACAGGAATCGAACCTGTATCTGGAGCTTCGGAAACTCTTATACTATCCATTGTACTACGAGGCCAAATCCTTTCCGCATATAAAGGTCGGAAAAGGAAGGCAAAACTAAGGTTTTTAAGGCTGAATTACAAAATGCCCTGCTGTTATTTCTACAGGTTTACATTGCTTTTGAATATCTTAACCGCAATAGCCAGCAGAATAACCCCGAAAAATTTACGTACTACCATCAGCCCGGCCTTGCCCAGTATGCGTTCTATCCAGCTCAGGGAGCGCAGCACCACGTAAATAATAACCAGGTTCAGCACAATGCCGGCCAGGATGTTGTACTCCCCGAAGTTGGCTTTCAGCGACATGATAGTGGTAAGCGTACCGGAACCGGCTATCAGCGGAAATGCAATAGGCACCACGCTGCCGGTTTTGTTGTCGGCCTCTGTGCTTTTAAAGAACTCAATGCCCAGGATCATTTCCAGCCCTATCACAAAAATCACAATAGAACCTGCTACCGCAAAAGAGTGCACGTCAACGCTCATCAGCTTCAGGAACGGTTCGCCCACCAGTAAAAAGCCCACCATCAGGAAACCGGAGGCCACTGTAGCCTTTCCGGAGTCGATCTGGCCCAGCTTTTCTTTCAGTGAAATAAGCACCGGTATGGAGCCTACAATATCTATAACGGCAAAAAGGGTAAAGGCAATCGTCAAGATCTGGTCTAAGCTGAACATTGGCTTCACATATTTATACAAATATAATTTATTATAGGAATGGTTATAAGCTTGTTAAAAAGTTTGCTTATTGGCTGGCGTTTCACTTTCTTTGCCAGGTTGCCCACCCTATTTCATGATAATCAAGTAATATATGACTGAAGACATAATTATCCAGATCAGTAACAAGATCAAGGAAAAAAGGAAAGCAAAGGGAATTACCATACAGGAGCTGGCCGACAAGGCTGCCGTGAGCAAAGGACTGATTTCACAGATAGAAAATAACCGTACCGTACCCTCCCTGCTGGTGCTCATTAATATTATCCGTTCCCTGAACCTTGACATGAACGAATTCTTTAACGAAATAGGTGCGCCCCAGCAAAACAGCCGTGTGATTATTAAACAGCAGGCCGACTACCAGCTGTTTGAAAAAGAAGCGGCCCGGGGCTTCCTGTACAAACGCGTGCTCACCAAAAATGTAAAGAACTACCCCGTAGATATAGTGATCCTGGAGCTGAAGAAAGGAGCCCGCCGCAGCCAGATGGTAAAGACCGATGCCTACGAATACAAGTACATTTTACAGGGCACGGTGGAATACCAGATAGAAAATGAAAAGCATATCCTGCAGGAGGGCGACTCCCTCTTTTTCGATGGCCGCCTGGGACACCGGCCTGCCAATGTTGGCGAAGGAGATGCTAAAATACTGGTAGTATACTTTTTCCAGGGCAGTGAAAATTAAAGTAGCTATTAACATAAAGATAGCGGGCATTTTTTGAGAATTTCAACCAGGAAGGTTTACCTTAACTGGCACAGAACAGCATACCGGCTTTCGGCATAGAATATAATGCCGTGATGCAGCTCATAAAATGATTGCATATGTTATTACAGGAAGCACAGCAAACCGTTGATGCCGTATTTGCCCTATACGAGAAATACGGACGGGCTGATTACATCGGGGAACCGGTGTCGCAGCTGGAACATATGTGCCAGGCCGCACAGCTGGCGGAACAGGAAGGCTGCAGTGAAGAGGTGATACTGGCCGCATTCTTCCATGATATTGGCCACCTGTGCGAAATGGAGGATAAAGCTTCGATGGGTGGCTACGGTGTGCAGGACCATGAAAAATGGGGTGGCATTTATTTACAACAGCATGGTTTTTCTGAAACCCTTATCCGGCTGGTAGGCTCGCATGTAGCGGCCAAACGTTACCTTACCTTTAAATACCCCGAATATTATGCGCAGCTGTCAGACGCCAGTAAGCAAACCCTGGCCTTCCAGGGCGGTCCCATGACCGCAACGGAAGCTGCTGCTTTTGAAGCTGACCCGCTGTTTGCCGATATGGTGCGCCTGCGTACCTGGGACGACCAGGCCAAAGCTACCGGACAGCCGCTGCCGGACCTGCAGCGTTACCGGCAAATGGCCCTGCAACATTTAATAGCCCGGTAACATAACTGTTGTAATTTATACCAATGCTGATAAACCTGCACTGTATACAACGCCGGCTCAAACGCACGGACCAGTTTACGTTTTCGCTATACGCCGCACTGGTATCTTTTGGTACTTACTCCTGCATGTACGCCTTCCGGAAGCCTTTTGCTGTGGCCTTGTTTGAGGGGGTACAGTTCTGGGGAATGGATTATAAGGTATGGCTGGTGATTGCGCAAACCCTCGGGTATGCGGCCAGTAAGTTTTACGGCATTCGCTTTATTGCAGAAATGCAAAGCAGCAGGCGGGCCCCCAGCATCCTGGTGCTGATACTTTCTTCCTGGCTGGCGTTACTGCTGTTTGCAGTAGTGCCGGCGCCTTTTAATATTATTTTCCTGTTCCTGAACGGTTTTCCGTTAGGCATGATCTGGGGGCTGGTGTTTGGCTACCTGGAGGGACGGCGCAGCACAGAGTTCATGGGCGCAGTGCTGTCTATCAGCTTTATTTTTTCATCGGGGTTTGTAAAGTCGGCAGGTAAAATGGTGATAGTAGACTGGGGCGTTGCTGAAAAATGGATGCCCTTTGTAACAGGACTGCTGTTTATGCTGCCCCTGCTTATTTTCGTGGCGCTGCTGGAGCAGATACCGCCGCCTACCGCCACAGATGAAGCGTTGCGTACCCGCCGGGAGCCAATGAACAAACAGCAGCGCAGGCAGCAGCTGTTACAGTTTTTGCCTGGTTTGGCGCTGTGCATTACCAGCTATGTAATACTTACGATGCTGCGCGATATGCGCGATAATTTTGCCGCCGACATCTGGCAGGAGCTGGGCATGGGCCGGGAACCGGCCATTTTTACCCAAACAGAAGTACCGGTGTCGCTGGCGGTGCTGGGCATTATGAGCATGCTGGTATTTGTGAAAGATAACTACCGCGCATTCATGCTCAACTACCTGATAGTAATTGCAGGTTTTTTGCTGGCCGCTGCCAGCTCCCTGCTGTTTATGCAGCATTATATAAGCCCTGTTGTTTGGATGACGCTTGGCGGCCTAGGCTTATATATGGGCTATATTCCCTTTAACTGCATTTTTTTTGAAAGGATGATCGCCACCTTTAAATATGTAAGCAATGTGGGCTTCCTGATTTATGTGGCCGACTCATTCGGATATGTAGGCAGCGTAAGCATATTGCTGGTAAAGAACTTCAGCAACTGGCATATTTCCTGGCAGCAGTTTTTTATGCATGCCGTATGGGTACTGTCTTTAGCCGGCGTGGTAATGATGATAGGCTCTTACTGGTACTTTAAAAGAAAATACCGCAATATGCGCGCTTCTTCTTCCTCATTCGTTCACTCCTGACAATGTTATTTTACCACCAGTAACCTGCAGGCGGGCAATACGGCCGTACTCAACCCGCAGCTCAAAAGAATTTTCCAGTGGCGTACCGGTAACATAGGCCAGCAGCGAACGGATTACGCCGCTATGGGTAACCAGGGCGGCGTCCCGGTTGCGGGCAATTACTTCATTGAAAACCTGCAGGCTGCGCTTATAAAGATCTTCATAGCTTTCACCGCCGGGTACGCGGGCATATACATAATTGTCCATCCAGGCCTGCAGGGCATCCGGGCCCAGGTCGTCCCAGCGTTTCATTTCCCAGTCGCCGAAGTTTAGCTCTTTCAGGCGGTCATCTTTAATAACATTATCCCCAAATAGAAAATGTGCCAGCTTGCTGCAGCGTTGTAACGGACTGGCATATACGACAAATGGTTTTCCGGGTAACAATTGCTTAATACGGGTAGCTTCTTCCGTAAAGGTATCTGCCACATCCAGGTTAGCAAAGCCGTAGCAGGTGCCTCTTTCAATAGCCGGTGTAGTATGCCGGATCAGGTATATTTCCATTCCACAAAGCAAAAGCACAAATATACAACTGTTTCCGATAGTTGCTGTACGGCGCCCAGGCAGTCGCCGGTATAGCCGCCTATCCATTTGCGCATCAGGCGCGCCATATAAGCGCGGGCCAGCCAAACCGCGGGCAGGGTTAGCAGCCATAAATACCGGTGCAGCATAAAGGTTGCCAGCAGCAGCGGCAGCAGGCCAAAACATGCGGCCATCAATAGCTCCGGGGCAGTAATGCCTTGGGATATGGGTTTGGCTTTGCTGTTTTCATTTTCCCTTACATAAGACTGGGTATAAATAATAGTAACTGCGGTAAAGCGGCTCAGCGCATGGGCAGTTACAACGGCAATGGCTGCCAGGGTGGGAGTAAGGCTATACAAACAGTAAAATTTCAGCAGCATTAACAGCAGCAGTCCTAACATGCCGTAGGCGCCAATGCGGCTGTCTTTCATAATCAGCAGTATCTTTTCTTTGGTCCAGCCGCCGCCGAAGCCGTCGCACATATCTGCGAAACCGTCTTCATGAAAAGCGCCCGTCATCCAAATGCCGGTAACCAGGCCCAGTATAATGCTTACGGGCCAGGGCGCAATAAAGTGCAGGCCATACATCACCAGGGCTGTGCTGCTGCCCACCAGCCAGCCAATAAACGGGAGATAGCGCGTAGCGCGGCTTAGCCGGTCAAGGCCATGCGGTATATTGCCTACCGGTATACGGGTGTAGAACATGAGCGCAGTACGCAGTAAATACCATTGTTCCCGCATGAGATGTGC
This sequence comes from Chitinophaga sp., assembly GCF_035761305.1. GTDB lineage: Bacteria > Bacteroidota > Bacteroidia > Chitinophagales > Chitinophagaceae > Chitinophaga. The sequence continues at coordinate 23,200 of NZ_DASTRI010000050.1, forward strand.
TTTTTTGTTTTAGGTCTTATATCAGCTGGTTTTGTCAGATACCCGGGCTGTTTCAAAGCTGGCCATATTTTCCATGAAGGCAACGGCGCATTGTATAACCGGCATGGCCATGGCAGCGCCGGTACCTTCGCCCAGGCGCATATCCAGGTGCAGCAAAGGGGTTGCCTGCAGGTGCTGCAGCATAGCCTGGTGGCCTTTTTCATGAGAGCAGTGCGCAAAAATGCAATAGTCAATAACCGCAGGTTGTAAACGGTGAGCGGCCAGCAGGGCGGCGGTTACAATAAAACCGTCTATTACCACAATCATATTCAGGGCAGCGGCCTGCAAAATAGCGCCGCAAAGCATGGCTATTTCAAAACCGCCATAGGTGGCCAGCGCCTGTTCCGCATCATCCGGCGCGCCATGCCGGTTTAGTGCCTCCTGCAGCAGTAGTGTTTTTTGCATGATCTGCTGCGGAGTACCGCCGGTGCCTGCACCCACGCAATCTGTAACGGGCAAACCGGTAAAGCAGCTCATTAGCAGGGCGGCGGCAGCGCTGTTGCCAATGCCCATTTCACCAAAGCCAATGGTGTTACAGCCCTGTGCATTAATATGCCGTATTATTTCCGCGCCTTTTTCCATGGCCAGGGCACATTGCTGCCGGCTCATGGCCGGTTCATGCAGGTAGTTGCAGGTGCCGTAAGCGATTTTGCAATCATTCAGCATAGGATGCGGTGCAAAGGAGTGGTTAACGCCTGCATCTGCAATCACCAGTGATAGCTGCAGCTGCCGGCACAGGGCATTAATGGCTGCGCCGCCGTTCAGGAAATTATACACCATTTGCGCTGTAACGGCCTGGGGGTAAGGGTTTACACGCCCCTCTGCCGCAATGCCATGATCGCCGGCAAATACGGCAATAGTAGGCTGACTGATTACCGGCGACAATGTTTGCTGTATCAGCCCTGCCTGCAGGGCTATTTGTTCCAGCCTGCCTAATGAGCCGGGCGGCTTGGTTTTCTGGTCTATTTTATCCTGCAATGCGGCGGTTAGCATGCGGGAAAGCGGTGTAATCTCTATCATGTGTAAAGCCGTATATGAACAGGTGCGGATCATTTAACCGGTACCGGTATGCCGGACACCATGAGGATCACTTTTTGCGCGTGGCCGGCAATGTACTGGTTGGCCCAACCCTGCAGGTCGGTAAATTTGCGGCCCGTTTCCGTTGCTGCATGTACTCCCATGCCTATTTCGTTGGTTACAATGATCAATGTAGTATTCTTTTTTTGTAACAGCAGCTGTATTTCATGCTGCAGGCTTTGCAGACAGGCGTCAACCTGCTGCTGGTGCTGCATAAAAAAGTTGGTAAGCCATAAGGTTACACAGTCCACCACGGCCACGCGCCCTTCCAGCGGCAGGGCGCTAACCTGCAGCTGCTCTTCAAAGCTGGTCCATGCGGGGCCCCGGTCCTGCCGGTGCCGGCGCACCCGCTGCTCAAAGTCAGCGTCCCACACTTTGGCAGTGGCCACATATACCGGGTTAGGCGTTAATGATAACGCCAGCTCCTGGGCATAACGGCTTTTACCTGAGCGCGCACCGCCGGTGATCAAGTACAACATGGTTAATTACGAATTATTCAATTAGGAATTACGAATTAGCAGGTGTTCTTTCGCAGGCGGTGTTAAACGGAAAACGCAATGCCTGCAAAGAAACACTTACTCATTCGTAATTATTCATAATCATAATTACTTTCAATGACATTCATGTCCCGTTTTGCGGAATCGTAATTGATAATTCGTAATTGCCTTCTGCGTCAGCTCAAAGCCACCGAACAAAATAGCGCCGTATGCCAGGTTGCCGAAGAACATTGCTTTCATGTATGGTACAGCCATGGCATAGCATTTCAGCAGTCCGGCCATATCTTTCGTATAGGGGCTGCCGGTAGCAGGATCTGTACAGCCACCCAGCCATACACCAAAATCAGTAATCAGCCAGTGCGCTACTGCGGCGGCAACAGACGCCATCACCAGGTTGGGCATATTCACCCTTTTTATGATCAGCTGCCCCGCCAGCACCATAGCGGCAAACCCCAGGTAGGTCCATGCCCAGCCCTGGTACATCAGCCCGCCCTGTGAAAACGCAGGATAAAATACCTGCTGTATAATAACGTCGCTAATAAAGAGCGCCAGCAGCGGGAATATGTAGGATTTCCATTTACTGGTAAAATAAGCGCCGCCGAACAATGCCATGGCGCCTATGGGTGTAATGTTGGAAAAGGGCGTTATTTTTCCCTCACCCAATATCCTTAAAATACAGGCTGCCGCTATAAACAGCAGTAATACGGCGAAACGGGGATTGAGATTTTTAACAGGCATAATCCGGTTTTTTACATAATGTGCCGGCGTACAGGCGTGGTCATACTTACTGCCGGTGCGCCGGCCATTGGTTCATGGATAAATTAGTTGATATTAAATACAAGTCCGGTCGTAAAGTTAAACTTCCTGGCATTATATCCTCTCACATCAAAGTATTGCTGACCGGTGATATTCCTGAAATCGGCATACACCTTCAGCACATTGCCCAGCTTATACTCCGCGTACGCGCCCAGGGTATAATAATCGCCCAGTATATAAGGGGGCGCCATGTAGGCCGGATCAAGGCGGCGGCTAACATAGCGGTATTGTGCACTTACGTATACTTCCGGCGTTACCTGGTAGCCCAGCTCCATGTTCAGCACGTGCCTGGGCCTGCGGTACAGGTTATAGTAGCTGGTGTCCTGCTCTTTAATTTTACCATTTACATAGGTGTAGTTCACACGCAGGTTAAGGCCGCCGGTAATACGCCAGGAGGTTTCTGCTTCACCGCCATATGCATCCTGCTTGCTGGCGTTCCGGTACTGGCCATACGGCGGATCGTTAAGGCTGTAAAAGCTGATAAGGTTTTTGGTTTGCCGGTAAAAGCCTACTACCCGCACATTTATGTTGCTGTTGTATAGCGCGCCCTGGTAACCGGCTTCGTAGCTGATGGTTGATTCGGGCTTCAGGTTTTTATTGCCATACGCGGCGTACAGCTGGTACAGGGTAGGCACCTTGTAGGCCGAAGAAAAGTTAATGAATAGCTTATGCCGGTTGTTAACCAGGTAAGAGGGGTTTACGGAAAAAGTACCGTTGCTGCCGTAAATATTATGGTTATTATAACGGCCGCCTGCTTCCAGGTTAAAGCCACCCATATTATGCAGCAGCAGGGAAGCGTAATAGCTGAACTGCCGCATGTGTGCACTGTCGCCCGACAGCCGCGACGAGTCTTTATAAAATTCGCTGATAAATCGCGTGCTTTGATCCGTACCGGAGGTACGGAAATCGGCGCCGGTGATTAGCTGCAGCTGTTTGGTAAAATCCCAGCTTACATAGGTTTCTGCCTGGTGGGTGTTGGAGCTGAAATCGTTGACGGAGTAGCCTGCATTAGGTACAAACAGGGTATCATCCAGCAGGTTGCGTTTATTCTGCTGGTAGCTGTACACCAGGTTCCAGCTGCCTTTGCCCAGGTTCAGGCGACTGCTTACAGCGTGCAGCATGTACTTGTTGTGCATGGTATAATCACGGTCGTCGGCAAAACCGCCGGCATCCAGGCCGGTGTGGTAATCACTCCAGTTCAGCATGTATTGCAGGCGCCAGCGTTCTGTAGCCTGCAGGCCAACCTTGGCAAACACACTGTTACGTTTAAAGCCATCATTGTCAAAACCGCCTTTACCGGTGCTGTCATAGGCTGCAGAAAACCCGTTGGATTTGGTATGCTGGTAACCAGCAATGTAAGAGAGCCTGCCAATGCCGCCATTCAGGCCTGCACCGCCCTGCCAGGTTTTATAGCTGCCGTAGGAGCCGTTGGCGCTGATGCCAAGCTTATTATCTCCTGGTTTTTTTGTGATGATGTTAATAACGCCGGCCACTGCATCGGACCCGTAAAGGGTTGACTGGCTGCCGCGTAATATCTCAATCCGCTCTATCTGGCTAACAGGAATAAAATTAAGGTCAAAGGCATTGGAGATCTGTGAGGCATCGCTAACAGGTATGTTATCAATTAAAATAAGCGTGTTGCCGGTACTGGCGCCGCGCGTATATACGTCCTGGTTAGTGCCCGGTGCATTTTCTGCGCCGTTAACAACCAGGCCGGCCTGGCTGTTGAGGATAGCCGTAAGGGTTTTACCGCTGTTCTTTTGCAGGTATTGTGAGGTAATCACCGTTACCACCTTACCGGTTTCCCCGGCCTTTTGCGTAACGCGGTTAGCAGTAACCACTACCTGGTTCAGCTGGTTAATGTGTGAAGAGTCCTGGGCATGAGCGGTAACGCCGCCCCCCAGGATGATAGCCGGAAGCAATACGTAAAATTTCCTGCGCATAAAGATGGTCTGTAACGTTTAAAAATGATACAATATGCGCGCTGCGGGAAATATGAAAAAGGAAAGAATACAGGCACCTGGTGGAGGTGCATACATTCCCGGCTTTTCACCCGAAAGCGCCGAATGATGATAATACACCTGGCAGGTCTTCTGACTTTCCTGCTTTCCGGGCCGCCTTCCCATTCCTGGAGCGGAACAGTGGCCTTTTTTACCCTGGAAATAATTGCCGATGCAGGATTACAGCTACGGGGATAGTTCCGGATTTACACCGGATTCCCATTTTAATCACCGGTTATTAGCCGGCGAACCAAATGCAGCGCAAACGTACAAAAAAAAATGTGCAGATATGCAAATGTTCAAATGTGCAGATGAAAGAAAGGGGATAAATGTGCGGATATGGAGATGCGGATGTAGAGATGGAAGGACTGTGACGTATGGATATGCGGGCAGGAAAGTTATAAAATGAAAATGTGCAAATGGCGGCATTCATTCCTGCTCCATTTGCACATCTGCACATTTGCATATCTGCACATCGGATCATCCCGGCATGCGGGAAATATATTTGTCCATCTCTTTTATCTGGTTCACAATCTGCGCGGTGGTAGGCTTCTGGGCCTTGGCGCGGCGGAAGAAATCCTTGGCGGATTTAAAATCGCGGCGGCTCATGGCTATGGAAGCAAGGGTTAACAGGGCCGCGGCGCTGTTCTCTTTATCGGGTAAACCCATTCTAACGGCCTTCTTCAGGTTCTGATCTGCTGTTTTCAGGTCGTTTTTCTGGTAGGCAATGGTGCCCAGCTGGAAATACTGCATGCCCTCATACTCTTTCATCGGGCTTCCGGTTTTAATGCTCTGGCGTATGTTGGCTTCTGCCTTGTCCAGGTCCTGGTCGTACATGGCCAGGTTACTTTGCATAAAATAATATACCGAGCGGATGGGCTTATACAGCAGCTTGGGGAAAGCAATTTTATTCATCAGGGCCATGGCGTGCTCCACATTACCCGCTTCAACGGCTTCCTGCACCAGGCGCATGGGGCCAAACAGGAAATGCGTTACCAGGCATATTACCGCCAGTACCAGTACAATGGTGGCTTCCCACCAGCCAACGGAAAAACCAAGGGCTAATCCGCCTATTAATAACACAATCCCAATGGGTAAACGGTAGAGAATAAAAAAGTTAAGTGCTTTCATCCGGTGTTAATGAGGGTGCAAAGATAAGCGAAAAAAGCACCATAGTCAACGAACGGGGCGGAATGCTTTTATCAGCCCGGTTTAATGCAGCACTCCGGTAAATATCAGGGAAAAGGCAGGGCCACCAAAGCCCTGCAGGAATGCCAACAGGCAGTGCGCTCCCATAAATATCAGGTAAAAAAACAGGGTTGGCTATAATACAAGCACCTGTTTCAACCCCGCTATGAACCTTTCTCCTGTGCGATGTACAACATCTTTGAATGCAAAACGGCCATTCAACCGCTATAAACCCGGTTATCGGTGCAAAAAGAACAGGTTTTGTTACAACAATGGCGTAAAGGACACCCTGCTGTGGCTATTTACACAGCCTGTGGCGTGTGTAAATGTTACGGTGTAAGTAGTGTCTACCTTCGGTCTTACATCCGGTGTTTTTGTTTTGGTAAGGTTGTCTGCAACCCCCGTTCTGCCGCTTTATCCTCCCCCAAATTATCATGCAAAAAAACCGCTTGCATGCGCCCACAATGTTATTTACTTTTGAAACATCATATCATCTGATGATTAGAGAAACGAGAATAAACCGGCATAGCCTGGCCGATGAAGTAGCGCAACGCCTGCAGCAGCAAATATCCCTGGGCCAGTATAAGCCCGATGATAAGCTGCCCACAGAACCGGCGCTTATGCAGGAGTTTGGCGTAGGCCGCTCTACTATCCGTGAAGCTGTACGCATATTGGTAAACGCGGGCGTGGTAAGAGTGCGGCAGGGCCTGGGCACCTTTGTGGAAGCTGCCCGCGGTATTTCGGAACCGCTTTCGCAACGCCTGAAACGTGCAGTATTCAACGACCTGAATGAGGTACGGCAGCTGCTGGAGATGAAAATTGCCCAAAAGGCAGCGCTGCACCGCACAGTAGCAGATATTGAAAAAATGCAGCACTTGCTGCAGCTGCGGGATGAGCAGGCCAAAGCCAATAATGTGGCAGGCACCATACAGGCTGATATTGACTTTCACAAAAGCATAGCAGCTGCCGCCAGCAACGGCATACTGGCCGACCTGTACACTACTGTGGCACAGCATATGAAAGACCATTTCATTACCGTGCACAAAACAACCCGGGCCTTCCTGGACTCACAGGAGCTGCACCAGGAACTTTTGCGGAGCATTATTAACAAGCAGCCCGAACATGCCTGGGAGCTGGTAAAGCGTATAACCGCGCATTCAACTAACCTGGATCACTGATACACTATATTATATTTCTAACAACTACATTTATGGAAGCGGAAGTTAAAGACACAACACCTGCCCTGTCAGAACCGGCGCAAACAGCCGCAGAAAAAACGGTATACTCCATATTGCTGGCCCTCAGCTTTTCCCATTTGCTGAACGATACCATTCAATCGCTGATACCGGCCATTTACCCCCTGGTAAAGGACTCCCTGAAGATCAATTTTACGCAGGTAGGACTTATTACCCTTACCTTCCAGATGACAGCTTCTGTACTGCAGCCGCTGGTAGGTATTTATACAGATAAGCATCCGCAACCTTACTCCCTGGCCATTGGCATGGGCTTTACATTAACCGGGCTGATATGCCTGTCCATGGCTAACAGCTTTTTACTGGTGCTGCTGTCGGTAGGCCTGGTTGGTATGGGGTCTGCCGTGTTTCATCCCGAGTCGTCCAGGCTGGCATATATGGCTTCCGGCGGCCAGCATGGCATGGCGCAATCGCTGTTTCAGCTGGGCGGCAATGCAGGCAGCTCTCTGGGGCCTTTGCTGGCGGCCCTCATTATTGTGCCATACGGGCAGTTTAACGTGATCTGGTTTTCACTGGCCGCCCTGCTGGCTATTGCGGTTATGCTGAACATTGCCGCATGGTATAAGCGGAACAGGAGCCGCGTAAGGGCAAAACGCAAGGCAGCCGGCAATACGGCCGTGCAGCTGCCCCGCGGCCGGGTAGCGGGGGCTCTGGCAGTACTGCTGGTGCTCATTTTCTCCAAATATTTTTACATGGCCAGCATGACCAACTACTATACTTTTTACCTGATCGATAAGTTTCACATATCCGTGCAAAGCGCACAGGTGTACCTGTTCATTTTCCTGTTTGCCCTGGCTGCGGGCACCTTCATTGGCGGGCCGGTAGGCGACCGTATTGGCCGTAAATACGTGATCTGGATCTCCATCCTGGGCGTGGCGCCCTTTACATTGTTGCTGCCGCACGTGGGCCTTTTCTGGACCGCTGTGCTAAGTGTATTCATTGGCGTTATACTGTCATCTGCGTTCTCCGCCATACTGGTATATGCGCAGGAGCTGGTGCCTGGGAAAGTAGGCATGATAGCCGGCTTGTTTTTTGGCCTGGCCTTTGGCATGGCGGGCATTGGATCGGCGGTGCTGGGGCGCCTGGCAGACCATACCAGCATTAACCACGTATTTCACCTGTGCGCCTGGCTACCCTTAATAGGCCTGCTTACCTGGCTGCTGCCCGATGTGGAGCATAAGCGCAGGTAAGCTATTGCCGGGCATTGCTAACCCTGGCAGGGGGGCGGCGCCCGGTGCCCTGCCGGCCGGTAAGCCCATCGCCTAAGTCCTGGCGGTACTTATCGGCCAGCGCTTCCAGCTCTTTCACCACTTCGGGGAAGTGTGCTTTTACATCCAGTGTTTCACCGGGGTCGCGGCGCATATCATACAGCGCCTCCGGCACATCTACATTGGGCTCGGGACCGGGAAAGCCATCGTAGCCCGGCGGGTGTAGCTTGTAGGTACGGGAGCGGTGCGGCAGCACCAGCTTCCACGGGCCTTTGCGGACGGCCTCCAGGTTATTTACGCCATAGTACACCGCCAGCTCATTGCGCGGGTTGGCATCTGGTGCGTTGAATAAAAGGGTTTGAATGTTTACACCGTCAATTTTTTTCCTGGGCAGCTTTGCGCCACAAAAACCGGCAATGGTAGGCAGCAGGTCAATAGTAGCGGCCATTCTATTGCATACGGTGCCGGCAGGTATTTGCCCCGGCCACCGCATAATGCAGGGTACGCGTATGCCGCCTTCGAAAGAAGTGGCTTTGCCTTCCCGCAGGCCCCCTGTGTTGCCGGCATGGTTGCCGTATGAAAGCCAGGGGCCGTTATCGCTGGTGAAAATAACCAGCGTGTTTTTGCTCAACCCTGTTTCGTCCAGTGTTTTCATGATTTGCCCTACAGACCAGTCTACCTCCATGATCATATCTCCAAACAGGCCGTCGTGGCTTTTGCCCGCGTATTTGGATGATACCGCAATAGGTACATGCACCATGCTGTGCGCGAGGTAAAGGAAAAAGGGCTGGTTCCTGTTTTTCCTGATAAAGCGGCACGCCCTTTCCGTATACAGCGTGGTTAGCTGCGCCTGGTCGTCCAGCGACTTAATGATCTTTATCGTTTTATTGCCTTCAATAAGCGGCAGGGGCGGATATTTTGCTTTTGCGCGGCCAATGGTATCGGTGTCTTTATAAGGCACGCCATCATAATGCACCGGCCACATATCGTTGGAGTAGGGCAGGCCCAGGTATTCATCAAACCCCTGCTGCAGCGGCAAAAAGGGCTGTTTGCTGCCCAGGTGCCATTTACCCACCATGCCAGTGCGGTAGCCCTGCTGCTTTAAAACTTCTGCAATGGTTTGCTCGCTGGTGTCCAGCGCTATGGGACTGTTGGGCGCCAGGGCTCCGTGTATGCCTACCCGGTTGGAATAGCAGCCGGTCATCAGCGCGGCCCTGGAGGCCGAGCAAATGGGCTGCGCCACATAAAAATAGGTGAAGCGCATGCCCTGGGCAGCCAGCCGGTTAATATTGGGCGTGTGCCAGGGCGTGCCGGCATAGCATTCCAGGTCGCCGTAGCCCATGTCGTCCATAAAAATGATGACCACATTAGGTTTGTTAACCGGCGGCTGTTTTTTAAAGCTGAAACAAATGGCGGCTATGGCAGCCAGTACCAGCGGAGCAATAAATTTTTTCATCGGGTTTTTCTTTTATGACGTGTGCGGCTGTTAAAATATAAAACATTATCTGCTTCCGGTAATATTGCCGCCTGTGTTTGCAGCTGCCCATGCTCGTCAATGTGCAGCAGCGCTACGCCTTCGCTTATCAGCGCCTGGCCTATCAGCCGGCTGCGGTGGCAGCAGCGCGGATCACTTTCACTGCACATGATGGCCAGCAGCAGCTTTTGGGCATATGCCTTTTTCAAACGCGCTATGCCCTGCTGAAAAAAAGGGGTTGCGCTTACCAGGTCATAGTTCACCCGCCCGCCGGCGTCATACAGGGCCGGATCAGCTGGCCGCCCTCCCAGCATGTCACCCATGTAAACATAGCGGATGTTATGCGCCGCCAGCGCTGCCTGTAAAGCAGGCTGGTTGTACTGGGGGTTAAAACGGGAAAAGGGGGTGGAACGCACATCTGCCAGGTATTGAATACCCGGCGCCCGCAACAGGGAAATAAAATCGGCTACTGGCCTGCGACCGTGGCCAATGGTATATATAGGCGGCTGTTCCATAAATTAAAATTACTAAAAAAATTAGCAAAATAATAAATCATACGGTAAACACCGGTAGGGCCAGGCCGGTGGGTACACAAAGCTACCAACGCCTGCAGCAGCAAAATGGAGGTGCTGGTGAAACAGCGTTCCCGGAGTAAGCGGGCGTTATGCTACATATATGAAACAGCCGGTAACAGGTAACCGCATCGTTTATGTTCCACAAACAAACCACTGCTTAACGTAGTATTGCCAACAGCATAAGCCCCCGGCACCAAAAAGCGCCACCTGCCCGCTGGCAGGTGACGCCTGTTTTTGAATTGATCCGTATCGCCAGTCTATAATATGTAAAACCGTTCTGCCGGCTGGGTTTCAGGCAGCTGCCAGTCCTGCAGTATCTGTTTCAGGTCGCGTTCAATGTTGCGCGAGATGGTGGTTACCGGTGTATCGGTAGGTTTATTTTCAAACGGGTCCTGCAGGTGAATAGCCATTTTTTCTATGAGCAGAAAAGAGGCGGCAATCGCTATCACCAGCGGTACCTGCATAATGCCAAAAAATTCCATTAACCCGAAAGGCAGCAGCACAATAAACAGGTTCAGGGTAAGATGAATATACAGGCTGTAGGTAGCGGGAAAAATGGTGTTCTTGATCCGCTCGCATTTGCCCATGGAGTCGCACAGCCGGGTGAGGGTGCGGTCCAACTCTACCTGCTGGTAGCGGTTAATCCATCCCTGTTTCAAGGCATAGTCCAGGTCGCGGGCATGCAGCTCCAGCAGCGCTACCGGTTTATTGTCGTACCGGCTGATGTAGTCAACCTCCCGCTGGGGAATAAGCCGGTCAAGCCCCTGCAGGGAATTGAGCTTGCGCAGCGATTGTCCCAGTGAATAGCACCAGGCGATCTGCCGCTTTACAAAACGGTCGCGGAAGCTCAGCACCTCATGCGGCGTTTCTACTTCAAAAGCAGTGAAGGTAAGCAGCTGCCGGGTAAGCGTGCGGGAGTCGTTTACGATAGCGCCCCAAACAATGCGCGCCTCCCACCAGCGCTCATAGGCCTGGTTGGAGCGGAAGCCCAGCAGCAGGGAAAGTACGGTGCCCAGTATGGCCGGTATGGCAATGGGAATGGAAATGTGCGATGCATGAAAATTATGGTATACTACTGCAACGGCAATTGCGTAGGCCGAGATCCATATCAGCTCGTACTTTATTTTCCCGAATACGTAAGCAAAGGGTATGTTTTTTTTTAATAGCATAACGTCACGTTTTAATGGTCACGGTTTTACCTGGCAGTAGTAGCAGGGCGAAGTATCTTTATCCGCAGGTTTTCTTCCTGGCTGCCGGTGTTCAGCGGCAGCAGGGCGCAGCCTGATTTTTTGATAATGTTCAGCGGGTCAATGCTGTTCCTGTTCACCTTTACAAAGCGGTAATGCTCATCACAGGCAATCAGCGAAATGCCGTTGCCATGCAGGAAATTTTTGAAAACCGCCAGCGTGCTGCCGTAAAAGCATTCCACCCGTATGCCGTTAATACGCGCGGGGTACTGCTTTTGCAGCTGCGCCATCATGTTCCGGTATTCGGTGCTGATGCGCTCATAGTCCTTCATGCGGCGGGAAAGCAGCATCAGCTCCTGTATGTTGTCCGACATTTTGAAAAAATGCACCAGCAGTATATTCATAGGCGCATGCAACTGTACATGGTTAACAGCGGCTTTTACCATATCCAGGGAGCGTATGCTGAAATCTGTAGGAATTAAAATATTTTTCATGCGCAATGTTTTTGTTGTTTTATTGATAATGCAAAACAACAACACGGAGGTTAGGAGGGTATAAGAGGCATATTAAAATTGAATGAGGATGAGATTAGAATGAAATTAGAAAGCCGGCGCAGCGGTGCATTAATGAACAACCCATGTTCAGAAACGGACATTCCGCATCAACAGAGCTATTGATTGTTAGCGGTTTAACTATCTGGTACATTCTTGGGGCCACCGTACTATAATCTTTTTCTGCCATGTTAAAGAACTATTTCAAAATTGCCTGGCGCAATGTGCGCAAGAACAAGCTGTATGCTATTCTTAACATTACAGGCCTGGCAGCCGGTATGGCCATTGCAATGCTTATAGGACTTTGGGTGGCCGATGAATGGCAGTTTAATAAGCAGTTTGATAACTACCGGCGTATTGGATGGGTATACCAGCATATACAAAACAACGGTGAAACAGGTACTGGCCTGAATATGCCCTTTCCTGTAACAGCCACCTTGCGGAAGGATTTTAGCAGCTATATTAAATACGCTGTTGTTTGCACCTGGGATCAAACGCATGTGCTGTCGCAGGGAGAGAGAAGGCTAACCGCCACCGGCATTTATAGTGAGCCGGACCTGCCCCGGATGTTAACCCTGAAAATGCGGGCTGGCGGCTCCCGGCTTACAGAACCTAATACCATTCTGCTATCGGAGTCCCAGGCCAAAGCCTGCTTTGGCAATGAGGACCCGCTTAATAAAACGTTGATGGTAGATAATAAAACAGCAGTGGTGGTTGCCGGCGTGTATAAGGATATGCCGGCCAATTCCTCTTTTTCCAGTGTAGGGTTTATACTGCCCTGGGCTTTGTATGCCCGGCAGCAGGAGCTGGATAAGAACGATAATCCCTGGCGCAGCAACTCGTACCGCGCGCTGGTGCAGATAGCGGAGCACACTACTATGCAGCAGGTATCTGCCCTTATAAAAGATGTAAAGCTGAAAAACATACATAAAGATGAGCTGAGCTTTCACCCGCAGCTGTTCCTGTTTCCTATGTCGCGCTGGCATTTATACGCGGAGTTTAAGAATGGCGTGAATGTGGGCGGTTTCATAAAATATGTATGGCTGTTCAGCATCAGCGGGGTATTTATATTGCTGCTGGCCTGCATCAATTTTATGAACCTGAGCACCGCCCGGTCAGGGAAGCGCGCCAGGGAAGTAGGCATCCGCAAGGTTATTGGCTCCCAACGCAGCCAGCTGATGTGCCAGTTCTTCAGCGAGTCCTTGCTTAGCCTGTGGCAGCTGCTGTCAAAAGATTTTATAATACTGGTGGTCATTGCCCTGGCTATTGCCTGCCCTGTGGCGTATTATGCAATGGCAATATGGCTGCAGCATTATGCTTATCATACTGCTGTTCCCTGGTGGGTGTTTCCCGCAGCAGGCATTGGCACCTTATGTATTACCCTGTTAACAGTAAGCTGGCAGGCCGTTAAGGCAGCTGTAATGAACCCCGTTAAAAGCCTGCGGTCCGAGTAGCTTAATCCGCCGCTACCGGCAGGTATATTTTTACTACAGTGCCCTGCTGTTCCCTGGCCTGTATATCAATGGAGCCCTTATGCAGGCGAATGATATTAAGTGTAAGCGGCAGGCCAATGCCGTGGCCTTCAAAGCTGCCGGTATTGGATGCGCGGAAAAAAGGCACAAACACCTGCGGCAGCTCTGCTTCGGGGATGCCTATACCCTGGTCTGTTACCGTTACGATCAGTATTTTTTTTGCGGCCTCCAGCTGCACGGTTACCGGCTGGTTGCTGGAGTATTTGCAGGCGTTCAGCACCACGTTGCTCAATGCCAGCCGCAGCAGGGGCAGGTTGCCCTGGGTGGTTAAGTGCGCTTCTTCTTCCGGCAGGTTATTAAAATCCAGGATTACTTTATTGTGCGGGTATATTTGATTGGCGGTAGCCTTTACGGTCCATAGCAGCTCATCCAGCCGTATGGGCTCCCAGGGCAGCTTTTTGCCGTCAAACCCCGTTTGGGCAAGGCTTAGCAGGCTGCTTACCAGCTGGTCAAGGCGGGCTGCTTCCTGTAAAATAACGGAAAAAGAAGCGGCCAGCTCCGGTGCGTTGCCGGCCTTTTGCATGGCTAGCTCCGCCTCTCCGGAAATAACAGTAAGCGGTGTTCTGAACTCGTGAGAGGCATTGCTGATAAAGTTATTCTGCGTTTCAAAAATAGTTTCCAGGCGGGCCAGCATATCGTTAAAGGTAATGGCCAGCTCCGCAATCTCATCCCTGCCATTGCCGGTGTTCAGCCGCAGGTGCAGGTTATTGGCCCTGATGCGTTGTACGTTGTGTATGATGTCCCGCACGGGCCGGAATATTTGCCGGCTGAATAGCTTACCAATAGTAAACACCAGCACCGTAAACACCAGGAAACCGATCAGCAGCACCTGCCGCAGGTTCTTCAGCTCCTCAGCGCCATATACATCCCGCGCAGCGGTAATGATCATAAAATCCGCGTTATCGCCGGGGTACAGGCCGGCATACAGCACGCTGTCTTTTAAAAAACGCGCGCTGCCCCTGGCAAATACATCTTCATAAAATGAGGCAGGCAGGAGCAGGGGCACTTTCCCTGTAAGCTTACCGGTAGCCGGCTGCAGCTGTAAAGTATAATCTTTTTCAAATGGCAGGTTTTCCAGCTGCTCTTCCTTCAGGCGGCGATAAATGTGGGTATGGGTCTTATTCTTGTCGAGCGTAGCCTGCGCCACTATTTTAGCGCGTACCTCCAGGCGGTGAAAAAAATTCTGCGCGTTGCTGCGGGCAGCTAAATAATAAATGAAAAGGTTCAGCAACAGCATAATAGCCGCCGTGATGGCGGTAAACAGGAAGGCTATTTTATTCTGTATTCTCATGTTGTTCGCGCATTACATATCCCATGCCTACTACGGTATGTATCAGCTTGGAGGAACCTTGTTTGTCAATTTTTTTACGCAGGTAGTTCACATACACATCCACCACGTTGGTGCCCAGGTTAAAATCAATATCCCATACATGCTCCAGTATTTCTATGCGGGAAAGCACGCGGCGCTGGTGTTTCATCAGGAACTCCAGCAGCCGGTATTCTGTGGCGGTAAGGTTAATGGGCTTATTGTTACGGCGTACGGTTTTTGAAACCGCGTCCAGCTCCAGGTCGGCAATCTGCAACAGGTTATCTGTGGTAATGCCGCCTTTTACCCGGCGGGTAAGGGTACGTACGCGTGCGCTCAGCTCCGCCAGCTTAAAGGGTTTTACAAGGTAATCATCCGCACCGCTATCCAGGCCGGTTACAATGTTTTCCGTGGTGCCCAGCGCCGTAAGCATAAGTATGGGCACCTGCTCATTCTGCCGGCGTATGTTACGGCATATCTCTACCCCGTTCATGCCCGGCAGCATAATGTCCAGGATAACCAGGTCAAAGTCATGATCATTGCTCATTTGTAAACCGGACCGGCCATCCATGGCTACGCTGATCTCATACCCGTTATCAGCCAGCGCCCGTTTTATGAGCGATACCACATTGGGCTCATCTTCCACTAATAATATCTTCATGCGGTTCCGTTTAGGAATGGAAAATAACAAATTCTGCACGTAACATATTGGTACTGTTATTGAAGCCGGAGGGCGGCGCGGCTGTAATACCGCGTGCTGCTGGTTGAACCGGTATTTTCTAATGAAATGTTAAATGTGTACTATATTATTACAGATGTTAAAAAAGTACACTATTTCCGGCAATTTGTCCACAGCTTTTAAAAGGCGCAACAATTATTTTTATAAAAAGAAAACGGAACGGGGACCAGATACGTATTCGTTAGGAACCTGGGATTAAAAACACTATATATTATGACAACCTGGAAAATCGATGCATCACACAGCGAAGTAGGATTTAAAGTAAAGCACCTGATGATCACCAATGTAAGCGGCCACTTTACCAACTTTGAAGGCACCTTACACACCAACAGCGAGGATTTTCACGATGCACACATTACATTTGAAGCAGACGTTAACAGTGTAACAACCAACAACCGTGAACGGGATGAGCATTTAAGAACCGCCGATTTTTTCGACAGCGTACAATTTCCCAAAATACACTTTGAATCTAGGCAGGTAATAAAGGTAAATGAAGATCATTACCGCCTTATTGGCAACCTTACCATCCGCAATCAAACGCACAGCATAGAGCTGGCCGTTACTTATTACGGCACCACACAGGATCCGTGGGGACAAACAAAAGCCGGTTTTGAGCTGAACGGCCGGCTGCACCGCTCAGACTATGGCCTTCGCTGGAGCGCTACCACAGAAGCCGGCGGCCTTATACTGGGAGATGAGGTAAAGCTGCACATGAACATACAGCTGGTGCGGGAAGTAGCCGTGAAGATCGCGTAACTGCTGACTTTATACTCAACTTTGGGAATACATCCTCAGCGCATCATGCGGGGGATAAGCGCTTTCGCACGCTTAAACAATTCACAATCAATTCAATGGTGCCTTGCCAAACACCAGCTATGAGGGTGGCACGTTTTTCCTGTTCTATAAAGTACTTACAAGCAATTTTCCCACTTTATAAAACACTGAACAATGAAAAACTTGATGCTCTCATTGATGGTCCTGGCACTGTCAGGTGTAGTAACCGTTAATGCCAACACTCACCAGCCTGCTGTTGTAAAAGCACAGCTGCAGGACGAAAAGAAAGAAGTTAAGGTAGAAGAACTGCCTGATGCAGTAAAGGCAACACTGGCTTCTGACGAGTACAAGGAATGGCAGGCACAAAAGGCCTATATGGTAAAACCCGGCACTGGCGCTGAGTATTACGAAATAGAGCTGAAGAAAGGTGAAGAAGCCAAAACCGTTAAGTTAGATAAGGACGGTAAAGTTGTTGCCTGATCCGGAAAGCCCTGGACATGCAGTAGAATACGAATGGGAAGTCCCTCCACGCGGGGGACTTCTCTATTTTTGTTTTATAAGGGATTGTTAACTAATATTACAGTGAAGGAATTTTTGATGCTATGCCCAATATATTGTTAGTTGAGGATGATACTACATTTTCACAGATACTGGAAGGTTTTTTAAAGAAGCACGGCCATGAGGTAGATGCGGTGTATAACGTAAAGAACGGCATCAGGGCGCTGGAGAAAAAGGAATATGACCTGCTGTTGCTGGATTACCGGCTAACAGACGGGAACGGGCTGGAAGTGCTGAACGCCACCAAGGAGCGCGGGATGCATATACCCGCCATTATTATGACCAGCTTTAACGATGTGCGCACCGCTGTACAGGCTATGCGCTCAGGGGCCTTTGACTACATTACCAAACCGGTAAATGCCGATGAGCTGCTGCTGGTGCTCAATGAAGCGTTGAACCGCAAAGCGGATAATGCCCCCGCCACCCAGCAAAATGTATTGTCCGGCTTTATTGAGGGCAACAGTGAAGTTTCCAAAAAGCTATATGAATATATTAAGCTGGTAGCTCCCACAGACATGTCGGTGATCATACTGGGCGAAAGCGGTACCGGCAAGGAATACGTGGCCCGCTCCATCCACAGCCTCAGCAAGCGGGCCGATAAGCCGTTTATTGCGGTGGACTGCGGCGCCCTTTCCAAAGAGCTGGCTGCCAGCGAGCTGTTTGGCCATATAAAAGGCGCTTTTACCGGTGCATTGCAAAACAAGAAAGGCCTGTTTGAAGCAGCCAACGGCGGCACCCTTTTCCTGGATGAGGTAGGGAACCTGAGCTATGAGGTGCAGGTAAAGCTGCTGCGCGCCCTGCAGGAGCGGGTAATACAGCCCATAGGCAGCACCCAGCAGATAAAGGTGGATGTGCGTATTATTACCGCTACGAATGAAGACCTGCCCTCCAGCAACGGCAACTTCCGGGAAGACCTGTACCACCGCCTGAATGAATTTAAAATGGAAGTACCGCCCCTGCGCGAGCGGGAAGAGGACCTGGAAACATTTACCCAGCATTTTATAAAGCTGGCCAACCAGGAGCTGGGCAAGCATGTTAAACGCATTTCCTCCGGCGCCATGACGGTGTTCCGCCAGTACGACTGGCCGGGCAACCTGCGGGAGCTGAAAAATGTAATACGGCGGATGGTGCTGCTTACGGAAACAGAAACGGCCGGTATGGAAAGCCTGCCGGATGAAATGACCTTCTCTGTGAACCAGATGCCCAAAACCCAGAGCACCGACCTCAAAGCCCTGAACGAGGTAAATGAAAAAGAGCTGATAAAAGAAATACTGCGCCAGGTAAAGAACAATAAAAGCAAAGCCGCCCGGCTGCTTAATATTGATCGTAAGACGCTTTATAAAAAGATGGAGAAGTATCAGATTGAGGGATAAACAGGGAGTCTACCTTGTACAACAGCGCCCGCATGGCTACCGCCAGCTGATCTACCGCCGCCACGGCATCTTCCGGTGATACGGTATGCTGCTGCAGCGCTATCTCCAGCATACGGAAACGGGCAGCCAGCTCACCGGCGCCTATCTGGGCTGTTCTGCCGGCCATACGGTGCAGCAGCAGCGATACCTGCTCCATATCATCCCCTTTAGCCGCCATACACAGCTGGTCCAGGTCATAACGGTTATCATTGCTGAAGCGCTCCAGTATTTTCTGGATCATGGTCTTATCCCCGAAGGTGAGCTTTTCCAGCGCCGCCAGGTCTATTTCATTATCCTCCGCCTCATTTTCATAACTTTCAATGTCTTCATCTGCGGGTACATACTGCGCATCCAGCAATGCCAGCAGCTCCGACTCGCGGAAAGGTTTCATCAGCAGCCCGTCAAACCCGCCTTCCTGCAGCACGGCCTCCCTTTCTTCGGGCAGGGCCTGGGCAGTAAGCGCATATATTTTTACATGCTCCGGAATATATTGGCGCAGGCGCCGGCATAGCACTGCTCCGCTGAGGCCCGGCATGCGCATATCGGCCAGTATCAGCGTTACATCGTCATCCCAGGGTGTTTCCAGCATGGCTTCCGGCATATGGAAGCATACATGCGGAATGGCGTGTTTCTCAAAAATAGAGGCGCATAAGTGCAAAATAAAGGGATCATCATCCACCACCCATACCTTCCCGTCAAAATGGCCGTGGAAATGGGCTGCTTCCAAACCTGGCAAATCGTCTTGTATTACTGCTGCGGCAAAGGGGAGCTGTATGGCAAAGCTGGAGCCTTTCCCCGGCTCGCTGGTTACCTCAATGGTGCCGCCCTGCGCTTCTGTAAGCGCTTTTACAATACTCAGCCCCAGGCCGGTGCCGTTCTGGTGAGAGCTGTCGCCCGCCTGCTCAAACTGGTTGAAAATGCGCAGCACATCTTTTTCAGCAATGCCTTTGCCGGTATCTGTTACCGTAAAGATGAGCAGCCGCGTAGCTTCCAGGTCAGAAGGGGTTTCGGCTACCGTAAGGGTCACCTGCCCCTGCTCCGTGAACTTAATGGCATTGCCCATCAGGTTATACAGCAGCTGTTTGAGGCGGAACGGGTCGCCATTTATATAGTTGCTGCCGCTAATAGCGTTGTACAGCTCCAGGCCCAGGTCTTTCTTTTCTGCCTGCGGGCGTATAACAGATAGCACCTCCTCCAGCAGCTGGCGCAGGTCAAAATCGCGGTGCTCAAAAGTAAATTTGCCTGATATGATGCGGCTGTAATCCAGCACTTCATTCACAATATGCAGCAGGTGCTCCGATGAGTGGAAGATGGCGTCCAGGTGCTTTTTGGAAGGCCGGTCCTGCTGCCGCAGCAGGTCGGCGTAGCCGATAATGGATTGCAGCGGGGTACGGATCTCATGGCTCATGTTGGCCAGGAAGCGCTGTTTGGCCATGCCGTGGTATTCTGCTTCTTCCTTGGCTATTTCCAGCTGCTGCCGGTAGGCGTTACTTTTGGTAATGTCGGTCAGTATCAGGTATACCAGTATGGCCATCAGCAGCAGGAACACGCCCATAATAGCGCTGATGCGCCATACGCTGGTGCTTACCACATTACGGGCCTGGTGATTGTTCTGCTCCTCCTGCTTTACCACTTCTTTTTCCACTTCCTGCAGGATGGAGAGCATTTGGCTGGTTAGCACGCTGCTGGCGTTGGCCAGCTCAATTTCCCGGTTCACAAAACGGCTGCTTTGCAGGCGGCGCTCCTTTTCATAGTCCTGCATGGCCTTTTCCACTTCCCACATAATGCTGTCCTGCTTGGCCAGGGCCAGGGTATCTATTTTCACATTCACCTCTTCCTTTACCATGCGGGTAGGCGCCTGCTTTGCCGGCGATGTGCCGGTTGCCGCTGCCTCTGCCGGCTGGTCCTGGTCCTGGTCGGCCTTTTTACGGCCAAACAGGCGGCTGAAAAAGCCGCTTTTTACCGGCGGGGCTTCTTCTACTTTTTCTGTAGCCGCTGCTGCGGAGTCGGAAGGGTAAATAAAGGTGGTGGATATTTTTTTCTCTGTGGTAATAACCGTACTGTCAATCTGTGGTGCGCTGTTCAGGATCAGCTCTGAAAGGGTTTGTATTTGTTTGGTAAGATCGTTATTGTTCACCAGCCCTTGCCGTACCTGCAGGTAGTTCAGGAACAGCTTGTCGCGCTCCAGCAGCAGGTGTTTCATTGAGTCTATACGCTGCTGCTGGTCAGGGTTATCTGCATACAGCTCCTGCAGGCTGTCCATAGAAAGGCGCAGCAGCTTTGACTCGTTCAGAAAGCTTTTGTAGGAGTTGGCTTTCAGCAGCGCCTGTCTTTTCTGAAGCTGATCCAGCTGGGTAATATCACGGAACAGGCTGTTTACGATGCGCAGCTTTTCATTGGGTTCCGACAGGCTTTTTACAGTATGCAGCATTTCGCGGAAGGCCGTGCGGCTAACCACCCACGCCAGCCCAAGGGCAATACAACCCGCTAGGAAGGCAATCACCACCTTCCCTTTTACAGATCGTGTAAAAGAGCTGTTTCCCGGATAATTCATCAATCACCTGCCTTTTATGCTTTTCAATAATACTGCTTTTTGCCTGATAAAGGAAGGGCTTTAGTAGTTTTTTAACAAAGTCCATGATACATAACCAATGGCCCATGGCTGTAAACCTTCGCAATTTACATACCATTCCCGCCGCCTCACCACACAGTAGGTAGTCAAAAAATTTTAACGCCGGGCAACCTTCTGCGCAACTTGCCGTATTAATACATTGAGTGCACTTGAATCCATTATTCATTACCTATTACACAATTAAACATTTTTATGAAATTCAAATTACAAACCCTTTTTGTAGTAGCTGCTGCTATGAGCGCAATGGTTGCCTGCAGTAAAGATGATGATAATAATAACGACAATATGCCTCCGGATAATAATCCCCCCAAAGCCACTATAAACATTACAAACAATGCGCAGCTGGGCCAGGTAATAACAGATAGTCTGGGCAATACCCTGTACTTCTATTCTATGGACTCAAAGCCCGATACTTCTTACTGTAGCGGTGGTTGCCTGGCCGTATGGCCGGCATTTTACAGCGCTAACCTCACGTTGGGCGACAGCAGGCTGCATGCAGACGATTTTGGCACTATTACCCGTGCCGACGGCGCCAAACAAACCACCTACAAAGGATGGCCGTTGTATTACTACGCCAGCGATGCTGCTGCAGGTGATGTAAAGGGTGAGGCTTTTAACAATGTATGGTTTGTAGCAAAGCCGGATTACTCGGTAATGCTGGTGAACAAGCAGCTGGTAGGTAATGATGGAGTGGAGTATAACAGCGCTTATACGCCTGGTAAAGCAATAACACAGTTCCTCACCGACGATTACGGCAGAACACTGTATGCTTTTTCTCCCGACAAATTCAAGAAGAACACCTATACCGACTCACTATTCACCAAAAATCCTACCTGGCCTATTTATGAGGTCAGCGCTGTTAACAGCGTGCCTTCCATACTGGCTAAAACGGATTTTGATACGGTGCATGTGTTCAGCCATGTACAACTGGCATACAAAGGCTGGCCCCTGTACTTCTTTGGTCCGGATGCAATGACCCGCGGCAATACCAAAGGCGTAAGCGTACCTAAACCGGGTGTATGGCCTATTGTGAACCTGGCTTCAGCAGTGGCACCACAACCGTAATTTGCATAGATGAACCATTAGGGGACACACGTAACCTGGCCCCGCCGGAAGCTGCCTGTAAACTGGCATACAGGAGGCCCGGCGGGGCCGGTTATTTAAGCAATGCGTCAAGTCGGGATTTATTCCTAATATTATATCACGTATAACATATTTTAACCCCTTAAACCCCATCTCTGACTTATGATCACCGACGCACAGAAAAAAAAGATCATCCAGGTAGTAAATGTAATGGAAACCGGCGCTCCCGAAGGCCGTTATGACCAGGTAACTTTGCTGGCCGACGGTAAGAAAGGCGAAAAGCAGATCACTTATGGCCGCAGCCAGGCTACGGAACAGGGCAACCTGCGGAATATTATAGAACGCTATGTAAATGCCGGCGGTAAATATGCCCCGCAGTTTACGCCCTACCTGCCGCAAATCGGGAAAACGCCGCTGGTAAATGATGCGGAATTTAAACGCCTGTTAAAGGTAAGCGCCCGGGAAGATCCTATTATGCGGGAGGCGCAGGATGAAACCTTTGAAATATTGTACTATGTGCCGGCTACGCACTTTTTTGTGATGGAGGGTTTTACCCTGCCCTTAAGCCTGTTGGTTATTTACGACAGCTACATTCATTCAGGCGGCATACCTGCGGTAATACGCGCCCGCTTCCCGGAAAAAACGCCTGCCAATGGCGGCAATGAAAAGGCCTGGATCACCGCGTATGTAAAAGCCCGGCAGGAATGGCTGGCCAACCATCCCAAAAAAATTGTACGCCCCACTGTATACCGCACCAAGTCATACCTGGCGGCTATTGAACAAAATAACTGGATGCTGGCACAACCTTTGAACGCACACGGCGTAATTATTCCTTAGCTTTCTTAATTACTGCCAATGACAAGGGTTTTGCTGTTTTGCGCGCTGGCCGCGCTTACTGGCTGGTATGGTAAACATACGGCTGATAATAACACGGCTTTACATGCCCGCCAGGGGTTGCCGCACTTTTTTCAAAAGCTGCACAGCAGCGATACCGTGGTAATTGCCTACCTGGGCGGCAGCATTACCGGCGCACAGGGGTACAGGGTGCAAACGGAGCAATGGTTCCGGCAGCAATACCCCCGTACCCGTTTTAAAACCATTAATGCCGGCGTAGGCGGTACCGGCTCGGACCTGGGCGTGTTCCGCCTGCAGGAAGATGTGCTGCAATACAACCCCGACCTGGTATTTGTGGAGTTTGCCGTGAACGACGGCAGCGACTCGCTGAAAATTGGCAATGCCATGGAAGGCATCGTACGGCAAATAAAACAGCATAATGCCGGTACCGGCATCTGCTTCCTGTATACTATTTCAGCGCCAATGGTAAAAAAGCTGCAGCAGGGCATACAGCCGCCCTCTGTACGGTTCACGGAAATAATAGCCGCGCACTACGGCCTGCCGTCCATTAACCTGGGGGTAGACGTAATGGCGCAGCTGGAAAAGGGCACGCTGGTATTTCACGGGCAAAAGGGAACAGACTATGGCAACAAAACCGTGTTCACCAACGATGGCGTACACCCCGGTACGGCCGGTCACCAGCTGTACACCGCTACTATTACCCGGGCATTCCGTGAAATGGAGCATATGAAGGCGCCGGCAAAAAGCAAGCTGCCTTTGCCGCTGTATGCCGGCAACTTTTCGCAAACAGGCACTTACTCTCCCCGTATATTCCCACACACCGGCGGCTGGAAAAGCGCTGCCCATATGCAGGAAATAAGCGGTTGGCTAAAGGCCATGCCCGATCTTATGTATACAGATAATCCAAACGACAGCTTAACCGTGCGCTTTAAAGGCACTGTAATTGGCGCGCAGGATATAATTGGCCCGCCTTCGGCCAGGGTGCTGATAAGGGTAGACGGTAAGCAAACCATAAGCAAGCTGCGGTTTGACCAGCATGGCAGCTGGTACCGGCGCAGCTTTTATTTCCTGGATCCCCTGCCGGAAGGGGTGCACACCGTAGTGTTTAAACTGGACACAACACCGGTTAACAAAACAAAAATAGTGATCCCCGCAGAGCTGGGCGATACGGCAAAGTACCGCCCCAGCTATTTATACATAGGTAAAATCATGATGGCGGGGAAACCAATTAATAATGAATAATGAAGAATTAATAATAAAAGGCTGGCTAAAGTGTAAGATCATAAATCCCCGTGCTAAGCCTGTTACAGGCTAATGAGGAACCGCTCCGGCGCCCGCCTTACTTTTTTCAGGTTCACCAACCAGTCGTTCTCCGCATCGCGGTAACCCAATGGCAGCAGCGACACGCTTCTTAAACCGTGCTGCTTTAGCTGCAGCAATTCATCCAGCGCGGCGGCATTAAACCCTTCCATGGGCGTAGCATCCACCTCCTGCAGGGCGGCCGCCATTATGGCCATGCCAAAGCCAATGTAAGCCTGGCGGGCGGCGTACTGGAAGTTTACTTCCGGGTCGCGGGAGGGGAACATTTCCAGCATCCGGCTGCGGTAGGCGGCCACTTTTTCTTCGGGTTGCTGCCGCTCCGCTATGAGGTGGTCAAAAACAGCGTTGATCCGGTCGGCGTCAATATGGTCCCATGCTGCAAATACCAGCAGGTGAGAGGCATCTGTTATCTGCGACTGGTTGTTGGCAATGGGCTGTATTTTTTGCAGCAGCTCCCGGTTGGTGACCACTATTACCTGGTAAGGCTGCAGCCCTGCAACGCTGGGCGCCAGGCGCGCCGCTTCAATAATTTTGTCCACTTTCTCCTGCGGTACTTTTTTACCGTTCATTTTCTTGGTGGCATAGCGCCACTGTAAAGCATCTATAAAGTCCATTGTGAAAAATGTTTACCCGGCCGGCAGGTTTAGCTGTGCAGCACCTGCCGGCATTTATAAAATTTATGTATAAGGTTTGAAAACTGTGAAGGCAGCTGTTGGTGTGTTAGCTGCAGTTGCCGTTTATGTCACATGCGTTATTACCGTCGGCGGCAGGCAGCTTTTCCTGTTCTGCAAAAGCATGCTGCAGCGCATGTAAAAAAGTGGCTGCCGGCTGCGCGCCGGAAACAGCGTATTTACGGTCAATTACAAAAAAGGGAACGCCCCGTGCGCCCAGCTGCGCTGCTTCGGTTACATCTGCCTGTACTGCATCGGCAAAAGCATTGCCAGCCAGGGTGGCCTTTACTTCATCCGCATGCAGTCCTATGCCTGCACCCAGCTGCGCCAGCACATTGTGGTCGGCAATGTTTTGCCCGTTTGTAAAGTACGCTTTGAACAGGCTTTCCTCTGCCGCATCGCCAAGGCCATGCTGTGCCGCCAGGTGTGAAAAGCGGTGCGCATCAAAAGAGTTGGCCACCACTGCTTTGTCAAAGTTGTATTGCAACCCCGCTTCAGCCGCCATGGCGCTTACCTGGTTGTTCAGCTGCCTGGCATGGTCAATGGTGAGGCCTTTGCGCTCCGCCAGGTATTCATGTATACTTTTATCTGTATGGGCAGGCATGTCAGCGTCCAGCTGAAAGCTTTTCCATACTACTTTAACATCCTCCTTATGTTCAAACTGCGCCAGCGCCTGCTCAAAGCGGCGTTTGCCTATATAGCAAAAAGGGCACATCACATCTGACCATATTTCTACCTGCATATTGTATTTATTATGAGAGTTTTGTATATTATGTGTTACAACATCAAAATTACGTATATTTGCTTACCAACGGTTAGTCCTTACCACAAGGTTAGTGCTAACCTACAGGTAACTTAAAACACGGGCTTATGTTAGGACCTGAAGGACAATTTGCTACCAAAGAGCAAACAGAAGAATGCCTGGGCGCATTAGGCGCTGTGCAGGATGCATTGTATGTGCTGAATGGTAAGTGGAAGCTTCCCATTATTATTGCGTTGGGAGAGGGGAACAAACGTTTTGGCGAGCTGCAGAAAACCGTAAAGGGCATTTCCGCCAAAGTTTTATCGCACGAGCTGAAGCACCTGGAGCTGAATGAATTTATACGCCGTCATGTATATAATACCATGCCGGTATCTGTAGAATATGAGCTTACCGCTTACAGCGCTACCCTGCACAATGTAATTGAATCGTTACGGGAGTGGGGCATGCAGCACCGCCAACGTATACGTACCCACGCCAAAGAGAAAAAAGCAGTAGGCGTTTAAGCTGTTTCCCTTATAACGGGTGCCTATGCCGCTGTATCAACCGAAAATCAATTTTTCTACCTTCGTTGCATGAAAGCGCTGCAGGCAGTTTTTATCATTCCTCCCAAAGTGCATTTGCTGGACATTGCCGGCCCCGCCCACCTGTTTTACGAAGCAGGCGACTATGGTGTGCAGGTAACCAGTTACTTTGCTGCCATAGACCCTGCTGATACGCAGGTGGAAAGCAGCTGCGCCCTTCATTTTTCCAACCTGGTGGATTATAATAGCCTGCAGCTGCAGCCGGGGGATGTGATCTTTATTCCCGGTATGGAGGCCGCCATTTTGCTGGATGATGCTTTCCTTCGCACCACCGCTGCATTCGGGCAGTGGCTGCGGCAGCAGCATGCAAAAGGTGTAACCATCTGCTCCGTATGTACCGGCGCTTTCCTGCTGGCGGCCGCGGGCCTGCTGGATGGCCGCAGCTGTACCACCCACTGGAAATACATTGACCGCCTGCAGCATAAATACCCCGCCCTGCAGGTACGGGATAACTGCTTGTTTGTGGAGTCGGGCTCCATACTTACCAGCGCCGGCGTGGCCTCCGGCATAGACCTGGCGCTGTATATGATAGAGCAGCTGTGGGGTTCTGTATTGGCTGCCCGGGTAGCGCGGGAGGTAGTGGTGTTTACCCGCCGCACGGCCGGCGATCCGCAGATCAGCATTTTCATGCAGTACCGCAATCACCTGGAAAACCGCATTCATACCGTGCAGGACCTGCTGGCCCAAACCCTGCACCAGCACCTGGATATTGAGGATATAGCTGTAAATGCGCACATGAGCGCGCGTAACCTTACCCGCTTGTTTAAAAGAACCACCGGCATTACCATTGGACAGTATGTAGATAAGCTGCGGGTAGAGCGGGCCACCCAAATGATCGGCGAAGGACATACCATGCAGGCCACTGCCGGCGCCTGCGGCCTCAAAAGCACCAACCAGCTGCGTTTCCTGCTGCGCAAATATGAAACCGCATTACCCCGCCGGCTGGAAAAGATGGCCTGAAACTGCGCCTGTGTGTCCGTTAAAAAAATACGGGCCGTTTTATCTTCGGTAGCAAACATTGCTACTATGACCAGGTTTTTATTGCACACAGCAGGCAGCCTGCTGTTATTGCTAACCTTTATGCAGGCGGCGAATGCGCAGGACACCTATTACTGCCCGCCCTGTAATAATCCCTGTGACGATACTGTGTATAACGCCCCCGGTGTTTGTACCCACTGCCATATGCAGCTGGTTAAGCAAACAGCAGCGGCGCATGCGCGGCAAAAGAATGCCGGCCGTTTAAAAGTGGCTTTTTACCTGCAGGATGGGGTAGAGGTGCTGGATTTTGCCGGTCCGCTGGAAGTATTCAGCTATGCGGGCTTTGAGGTGTTTATTGTATCTAAAACCAAGGCTCCTGTACATGCGCAGGGCGTGGTGAAAATAACACCGGATTATGATATTACCGATGCGCCGCAGGCCGACATACTGGCCTTTTTTGGCGGCAATGCAGGCATTGCCGCCAGCGATACAGCGGTACTAGGCTGGATAAAAAAACAAACCGGGGTGCAGCATTATTTTTCCGTTTGTACCGGCGCATTTATTTTGGGCAGGGCCGGCCTGCTGGATGGCCTTACGGTAACCACCTTTCATGAAAGCATAGCCAGCCTGCAAAAAAGCGTACCCAAAGCCAGGGTATTATCCAATGTACGTTTTGTAGACAATGGCCGGGTGATCACCACAGCAGGCATATCTGCCGGTATTGATGGCGCCCTGCACCTGGTAGCAAAGATCAGGGGCAATGAGGCGGCAAAAAGAACCGCTGCTTACATGGAGTACGATAAATGGGTGCCGGAGCAGGGCATGGTGGTGCAGCGGTAGGATATTGATCATTCGGGTTAAATATTGCAATTTGCAAGTTAAACTTTCAATTAACGTCATTTTACTGTATTTTTGTTGATATTTGAAAGTTTAACTTGCAAATTGCAAATGATACCCCGTAGTCTTGAAAATAAGCTAACTAGTGCTTTGGCAAATATGCCTGTTGTAGCCCTGGTAGGGCCCCGGCAGGTAGGTAAAACAACTTTGGCGCTCCAGTTAGCGCAGCAGAATTTAGACAAAAAGACATCTTACCTTGATTTAGAACTGGACACTGATCTTAGCAAGCTGGACGATGCAGAAAACTATTTACGGCGTTTTGAGAACCAACTTCTTATTATTGATGAAGTGCAACGAAAGCCGGATCTCTTTCGTGTATTACGTGGTTTAGTGGATATTCGCAGGAGGGCAGGAGAAAAGGCCTGCCAATTCCTTTTGCTCGGTTCAGCCTCACGCGATCTTCTGCAACAATCCTCAGAAACATTAGCCGGACGTATTCGTTATTTAGAATTGAGCCCGTTTTCTGTACTGGAGGTTTCTCAAAACGATCCCATGGGTTTCAATCCTGAAAAGCTTTGGTTTAGAGGCGGATTTCCCAATAGTTATCTGGCCGCAACGGATGATGAAAGCTGGGAATGGCGCAATGATTTTATTTCCTCCTATGTAGAGCGCGACATACCCCTGATGGGACCTCATGTACCGGCAACCCGCATGAAAAAATTCTGGACAATGCTGGCACATTATCACGGCCAGCAGGTTGTTCTTTCGGAACTCGGTAAAAGCCTGGAAGTCAGCCACACAACCATCCGCTCTTATTTGGACATCCTCACCGATTTTTATATGGTGCGCCAAGTACAACCCTGGGCGGGCAATACCCGTAAGCGGTTGATTAAGTCCCCTAAGATTTATTTGCGCGATACAGGCCTTCTGCACACGCTTTTGAAAATATCGGATTTTGACAGCTTGCTTGGCCATCCTGTACTGGGTGCAAGCTGGGAAGGTTTTGTTGCTGAAAATATTATCGTAAATCTGTCAAGCAAATGGCAATACAGCTATTATCGCACAACCACGCAAACAGAAGTTGATCTTGTCCTGGAAGGTCCTGGTAAACAGGTATGGGCTATTGAAATCAAGCGATCTTCCGCACCTACCATTGGGAAAGGATTTCATACAGCATGCGAAGACATCGGCGCCACGCATAAATTCGTTATTTATGCAGGCCGTGACCGTTTTCCGATGTCGGAAAAAACAGAAGCCATCGGTCTTGTCGAATTTTTGAATCTGATAAAGAAAGAAGGATAACCTTGCACCGCACCTGCAGCGCTACTGCTGTCCAACTGCGGAAAAACGGGGTTTTCCCTAGGGAGCTATTGCTGCGCCATTGCTGCGCAACTACTCCCCCCTACATAAACCCCTACATCTCTTTTTCCGCAAGTGCTTTTTACTACGTTGCACGGCAGTAACCTGCCATGTTCAATGCTCAGTTTACTATGTAAAAACAGCGTATAAATTGCATTGCGGGTAATGTAATAATCGAGTACTTTTGAAGTACTAAATAAAACAAGATGGCACAGTTACCCAAGTTTATGATCGCCGACGATCCTGTTACAGACCCGGACAATGAGTACATCTTTCACACGCAAAAGCCCCGTTTTTTTGCCAAACGCGTAGAGGAAGATGAAGACACTGCCTACATTGACATTGTGGAAGAGCTGGATAATGTAGACGAGTTCTTCCATAATGAACCGGACAAAAAACAGGAGCTGCTGGAGCAGCTGGAGGATTGGTATTATTCTTACATGGAGTGGCTGGATGAAGATGCCGACGAAGATGAGGACGATGAGGAAGAAGAATAACCCCTGAACCCACCCTGCAATATTACCGGATGTGGGTGCTGGAATGCTGGCCGCTGTTACAACGGCCAGCATTTGCTGTTTATTCCGGCCTGGTCTGTTGCAGCAGCAGGATGCTAAGGCCCTGTTTTTGATAGTGAAAAAGTGTACCAATCCTGTTACACATGCCATCCTCCGTTGTTGCCACCATGAGATATGATGCAGGCAGCGCCACGCTGCGGATCGTTTTTGTGTCCGGCAAAGTGTATGACTATAAGGGCGTGCCCCCGGAGGAGTATGAAGCCATGCGCAGCGCAGGTTCAAAAGGTAAATACCTGAATGAGCATATTAAAAAGCATTACCGGTATGTAAAAGTAAAAGACTAAAAGGGGGCTAAAAACGCCACACATGCGGGCCAATTGTGACATCACGCCTTGCTAATTTTAAGGCATGAAACATATATCCATTCTTGTTCCTGAAAACGCAGTGCTGGGCAGTATCGAAGGTCCGCGCCAGGTATTTACGGAAGTGAACGCATTTCTTGAAAGCATGGGAAAAGCGCCGGTGTTTAAAGTACAGCTGGTATCGGAGGGCAATGCCGTACCGGTATACAACGGTATTTACCAGGTAAGCGCCGTTCCCCTGTCGGCAGTAAGCCGTACCGACCTGGTAATTATTCCCGCGCTTGACGGCGATATGGCGCAAAACCTGGAGCGCAACAAAGGCTTTGTACCCTGGATAGTACAGCAGTATAAAAACGGCGCGGAAGTAGCCAGCCTGTGTGTAGGCGCTTTTCTGCTGGCCGCTACCGGTTTGCTTACAGGCCGCAGCTGCGCTACGCACTGGATGGCCGCCAACGCCTTCCGCGAAATGTTCCCGGATGTAAACCTGCTGGAAGATAAGATCATTACCGACGAGAACGGGCTGTACTCCAGCGGCGGCGCCTTTTCTTACCTGAACCTTATCCTGCACCTGGTAGGTAAGTACACCGGGCGCGATGTAGCGGTGTTCTGCTCCAAAGCATTCCAGATAGATATTGAACGGCAAAGCCAGTCGCCCTTTATCATCTTTAAAGGACAAAAAGCGCATGCAGATGAGCAGGTTAAAAAAGCGCAGGAATTTATCGAACAAAATTTCCAAGATAAAATTACCGTGGATGAATTAGCAGGTATGTTATATCTTGGACGCAGGAATTTTGAGCGCCGTTTTAAAAAGGCCACTGCCAATACTGTAGTAGAATATATGCAACGCGTAAAGGTGGAAGCTGCCAAAAAAAGCTTTGAAACCAGCCGTAAAAGCATCAACGAAGTAATGTACGATGTAGGTTATGCCGATGTAAAAGCTTTCAGGACCATCTTTCGCAAGATCACCGGGCTAACACCCATAGAATACCGGAATAAATATAACAGAGAGGCCATTGCTTTGGAAGCCTGAATACCATTAACCACAACCTTTACCGTTAGTTATGAAACACGTATCCATCCTTGTTCCACGGGGACACACCAGCTTAAGCAACATTGAAGGCACCCAACAGGTGCTGTCGGAAGTGAACAGCTTTCTTGAGTACCGGGGCAATGAGCCGGCATTTGATATACAGCTGGTAGGCCTGGAAAAGAAAACCACACAACGTAACGGTACCTACACCGTTAACCCCGATGTGCTGATAACAGCAGTACCCAAAACAAACCTCATTATTATACCGGCGCTGCATGGCAACCAGCAGGCCTGCCTGGAAGAGAATAAAGAGCTGCTGCCCTGGATCATTGAGCAATACAAGGGCGGGGCGGAGATTGCAGCTTTTTGTATCGGCTCCTTTTTCCTGGCCGGCACCGGCCTTATGCACGGTAAGCGCTGTGCTACGCACTGGCGCTTTGCCAATGAGTTCCGGCAAATGTTCCCTGATGTTGACCTGGTAGATGACAAGATCATTACGGAGGAAGACGGCATTTACACCAGCGGCGGCGCTTATGCTTACCTGAACCTGCTGCTGTACATGATTGAAAAATATACGGACCGCGATACCGCTATTTTTATATCCAAGGCTTTCATGATTGATATAGACCGCCACAGCCAATCGCCTTTTATTATTTTCCAGGGGCAGAAAGCGCATGAGGATGAAGCCGTGAAGAATGCGCAGGATTTTATTGAAAAGAATTTCCAGGAAAAGATAACGGTAGACCAGCTGGCCAGCACCTTTGCCATGGGCCGGCGCAGCCTGGAGCGCCGCTTTAAAAAAGCCACCAGCAATACCGTATCGGAGTACATACAGCGGGTAAAAATGGAGGCCGCCAAAAAGAGCTTTGAAACCAGCCGCAAAAATATAAATGAGGTCATGTACGATGTAGGCTATGCCGATGTAAAGGCCTTCCGCACTATCTTCCGTAAGGTAACGGGTTTATCGCCCATGGAGTACCGCAACAAATACAATAAGGAATTACTGGCCGTATAGGCAGTAGCGTTAGCCCTTCAGCTTTGCGGGTAATATGGGCAGGTCGCGCACCCGTTTGCCGCAGGCGCGGTACACGGCGTTGGCAACAGCTGCGCCGGCAGGGCCCTGTACGGCTTCTCCTGCGCCCAGCGGCGCTTCATCGGGGCGGGGTATAAGCACCACTTCTACTGCCGGTGATTGCTTAAAGTTAAGGATAGGGTAAGAGATCCAGTCTGTACTGGTTACATGCTGCGCATCAAATGCAACCTGCTCACGCAGCGCCCAGCTGCAGGCCTGCACCATGCCGCCTTCTGTCTGGTTCTTAACACCGTCGGGGTTAATAACTTCACCGGCATCCACCACAGCCCACATTTTTTGCGCCTGTATGGTATAATCCGGCTGTACCTGCACCATAGCGGCCACTGCGCAGTAAGCCCCTGAATTTTTATAGCGCGCAAAGGCAATGCCTACACCTATCCCGGGTGTGGAAGGCGCCGGCGGCAGCAGTGTTTTTAGCTTTTGCACTACGGCAATGGCCCGTTCATCATCCAGGTGCGCCAGCCGGAAGGTAAACGGGTCCTGCTGCGCTTTTTCCGCCAGCTCGTCCATAAAAGACTCAATGGCGAAAATATTGGCAAAGGCGCCCAGGCTGCGTAGGGCAGAGGTACGCAGCGGCCCTTTAAAGGCATGCGCCAGTATATGCTGGTTGGGTATGTTATAGTAAGGCTCCGAGTTGCGGATAGCGCCGCCTGCGTAGCCGCCGCCATCGGGGTAAAAAGGTTTGGCAATATAACGCGCCGGCAGCAGGTTGGCGGCTTTACCGCCCGGCCGCGAGCTGTGCGTGTCTGACCGCAGCGCATAATCCCAATGGGTAATCTTTCCTTTATCATCCAGCGTGGCTGCAATGTCCATCAACATGGCGCTGCCGTAAGGCTCCCATCCATGCTCATCCTGCCGCGACCACTGCAGGCGCACCGGTTTGCCCCGCAGGGCCATGGCCAGCAGGGCTGCTTCTGCCGCCACATCATCGGCCCCGTTATGCCCGTAACAGCCGGAACCGGGCACTCCTTTTACATGAATGCGTTCCGCCGGCAGCTGCAGCAGCTCCTGCAGGGCTTCCCGTAAAGGATATACGCCCTGGCTGTGCGTCCATACCTGCAGCTTTTGCTCATTATCGTACAGCGCCACAGCGCAGGAAGGGCCGGTAGCCGCATGCATGATATAGGGCTTAAAGTAACGGGCCCGCACGGTAGTGGTGGTTAGCGCGGCGCCCTTTTCCCGCACCTTTTGCGACTTTACAGGTAAGGTTGCCAGGTGTGCTGCCAGCGCATTGCCGCCTGCCAGCGGTGTGCCTTTGCTCCATTGCGTATGTTGCGCCATCAGCTGCTGCGCCAGCACCGCATCGTATTCACGGGCGGCTATTACACCCAGGAAGCTGCCGTTGGCTACTACCTTCAGCAGGCCGGGTATTTTTGCTTTTACAGCCGCTTCATCATAGTGCTGCAGTACGGCATCATAGGCTGGTGGCCGTACAATGCGGGCATGCACCATGCCGGGCAGCCGCAGGTCATGCACATATACCGGTGCGCCTTTTACCATTTGCGCCACATCACTGCGGTGCACGGGTGTGCCGGAAATACGGTAATCCTGTTTGGGCTTCAGCTTTACAGGCGGCTTAATTTCACCGGTAAGCTTTTGCCCGTTTAACAGCTGCGAAAAAGTAAGCGCGCGGCCGCCGCTTTTCGTTGTGGCCTTCCCGTTATCCAGCCGTAATTGTTCCGGCTGCAGCTGCAACTGTTGGCCCGCCAGCTCCAGCAGTCGTTGCCTGGCGGCTGCAGCTGCATACCGTACGGCCATGGCGCCGTTTTCAACAGAGGTGCTGCCTGCTGTGTAGCCCTCATTGGGCGTTACTGCTGTTTCTGCCAGGGTTACGGTTACTTTTTCCATGGGCAGCTCCAGCTCTTCAGCTGCTACCTGCGCCATGGCGGTGCGAATGCCCTGTCCCAGCTCAATCCTGCCTGTAAGTACGCGTACGCTGCCATTGGCCAGCACTTCCAGCCAGGCATCTATATTAGGGTACCGCCGCAGGCTGCCCGGCAGCTCCTGCAAAGGCAGTGCAGCTGCAAAGGGTAGCCGTGTTAATGAAAACCCGATGGTAAGGCAACCGGTGGTTTTTAGAAAGTTTCTCCTGGAGCGGTCCATGGCTACATTGGATTTATGGAAAGGATGTTGCTAAAAGTAAACAATAAAGCCAGCAATAGCAACGGTCATGACAGCGGTTACCAGAAAGCAGGCGACCGGAAAAAATCCTGCGGAGCCTGACCGGTAAAGGCTTTGAAGTCTTTAATAAAATGGGCCTGGTCAAAATAACCGGCGTCATACGCCTGGGCAGTAAGGGTTTGTTCAGGCGTATACCGGGCAATGAACTTTCTTAACCGTACAATGCCCGCGTATTGCTTGGGAGTAGTGCCTACCTGGCTGCGGAAGCGTTTTTCCAGCGCATCCTGGCTGATGTTCAGCTGGTAGCAAAGGTCTTTTATTTTAAGGGGGGCGGCGGCTGTTGCCAGGTGCTGCACAGCTGCCTGTATGCGCGTGTCGGGCATACGGGTTTGCAGTATAGACAGCAGCCATTGCTCCGCTATGCGAAAGCGTGCCGTATGGTTTGCCGCGGCACACAGCCGTTCTGTAATACTATCCAGCTGCCGGGTGCCTGTAAGTGCATCCAGCGGCATGCTTTGCTCAAAAATTTCATGCAGGGGCGCTTTAAAGAAGGCAGCTGCGCCGGCGCCCCGGAAAGTAATGATGAGCGTACCGGTGTTGGCGGCATATTGCATGACCCGTACGGTTTTACGGATGCCGGAAATACAGGCCGCCGGTAAAATACCGCTGTTACCCGCACTGTTGCTGCTTACCTGCCCTTTAAAGCGGAAGGCCATTACCGCCGCTGTATCTGGCAGTACGCTGTTATCTGTGCCCTGCTCGCTTTCAACAACCAGGAAGTTCCTGATAAAGGGTTGTAAACGCTGTACCGGTATGTAAGTATGAATGTGCATGCAAAACGATGGTCAGCAATAAGGTGCTAACGCCTATATACAAATATACGTGTTACTACGGGCTTTTATGCGTAGCCCCGCCTGTACCTTTGCCCCTCAAATTTACGCATAACAGGAGAGTGACGGCATCCGGCAGTTATCCGGATATGAGGATGCATCACTTTATGGCAGATGATCACAGGCTTTTTGTTGCCCCAGGAAACAATACGTATTACTACGTAATTGTTATTAATCCCAATACCCCAAGGCAACTGTTTGAGCGGCGCTTACATGTACTTATGCGGTAAAGAAGTAACTGTATTGTTTAATGTTTCAAAAAGTTAACTGTTAAAATGTCAAGTAAAAATCTTGTACGGCCTGCGTTATTTATGATCGTAGTGGTAGTAGCTGTAATTGGCAGCTGGGAGTACTATCTGCGTGCAAACGGGTTCATCCTGTCTTATGACGATGCTGCCCCTCAATGGGCGGCGCAGCGGGCCATGGTGTACAACTCCCCAAAGCAAACAACTGTATTCATCGGGTCATCCAGGATCAAATATGACCTGGATATTCCCACCTGGGAAAAGCTGACCGGCCGCAGCGCAGTACAGCTTTCCATTGAAGGTAATTCACCGGTGCCGGTGCTGCTGGACCTTGCCGATGATACTGCATTTCATGGCAAGCTGGTGGTAGATGTAACAGAACCGCTGTTCTTTTCCAACATGCCGGAGTATAGCAAAGAGCCCACCGGCAATATAAATTATTACCGGTCAGAAACACCGGCGCAAAAAGCGGGCTATTACCTGAATAACCTGCTGGAGTCGCAGTTCGTGTTCCTGGATAAACGCTTTCTTTCCCTGAACGCGCAGCTGGATAAGCTGCCTGTGCCGCCCAGGCCCGGCAGGCAGGCCTTTGATGTGCCAATGTTTCCCGCGGATTTTTATAAGGTAAGCGCAAGCCGGCAAACCTATATGGACGACCGTTTTGTGCAGGACACGTTGTTGCAGCATATGGTGCAGAACATCTGGGCCGGTTTTCTGACAATGGGAGCAAAAGCGCCCCCGCCGCCGCCCAACATGGTGCCGGAAGTGCTGAAGGCTGTAGCCACGGCAGTGCATAAAATAAAATCGCGCGGAGGAGAGGTGGTATTTGTGCGCACACCATCCTCCGGTATGTTCTGGCAGGTGGAGCAAAAGGCCTTTCCCCGGGAAAAGCTGTGGGATGTGCTGTTAGCCAGCACCCAATGCCCCGGCATTCATTTTATGGATTACGAAAGCACCCGGCATTTTGTTTGCCCGGAGTGGTCGCACCTGCAGCCCCGCGACGCGCGGGCCTATACAAAGGCTTTGATTTCGCTGCTGCCGCCGTCATTTGTACAACTTTAACGTGATCTTATTAACAGTAACAAATTACCCCATCATGATTTTCAACTCGTATACGTTCATCGTGTTTTTTGTGATTGTGCTTGTTTTACACAACCTGCCGTTTAGCTGGAAAACAAAGAAGGTTAACCTCCTGGCAGCCAGCTATATTTTTTACGCGGCATGGAACCCGCCATTCATCCTGCTGCTATGGCTGTCTACCATTGTAGACTACTTTGTGGGCAAGGCACTATACACCCAAAATAATATACACAAGCGCCGTGGGCTGCTGGTTATCAGCCTTATTGGCAACCTGGGCATGCTATGCTTTTTCAAGTACGGCGGTTTTCTCATGGAAAACTTTGTATCTGTGGTAAATGCTCTGGGCTGGAGCTATCATCCGCCTAAGTCCAACATCATATTGCCCGCCGGCATCTCGTTTTATACATTCACCACGCTGTGCTACACCATAGATATGTATAAAAGGGAAAGCAAGCCTATTCCCACGCTGCTCGACTTTGGCCTGTTCGTAACCTTTTTCCCGCACCTGGTTGCCGGCCCCATTGTGCGCCCGCCGCAGCTGGCCGCCCAGTTTGAGCAACCGCGCACGGCTACACATAAACAGCTGCTGGATGGCTTGTTCCTGCTTTCATTAGGGCTGTTCATGAAAGTAGTGCTGGCCGATGGCATGCTGGCTGCTTCTGCAGATGCCGTGTTCAATACGCCGCAGGCGCTTACTGCCCTGGATGCGTGGATGGGCGTACTGGCCTTTACCGGGCAAATATTCTTTGATTTTGCCGGCTACTCTATGTGTGCGGTAGGCGCAGCCCTGAGCCTGGGCTTTACGCTGCCGCAGAATTTCCAAACCCCTTATGCAGCTACCGGCTTTTCTGATTTCTGGCGGCGCTGGCATATTACACTGTCTGCCTGGCTGCGGGATTATTTATACATACCATTGGGCGGCAACCGCAAAGGAAAGTTCCGTACATATGTTAACCTCATGATTACCATGTTGCTGGGTGGCCTGTGGCATGGCGCCAACTGGACCTTTGTAGCCTGGGGTGGTTTACACGGGCTGTATTTGTGGGTGGAGAAATTTTTTGAGGACAGGAAGAACAGCCGGCTGGCTGCTGCGGCGCCTGCATCCAACCCGCAATTGCCCAAAGCATACCGTGGTATACTTTACGCGCTGCTCACTTTTTTCCTGGTAAATATTACCTGGGTGTTTTTCCGGGCCACCACCTTTGCCGGCGCAGGTAAAATACTCACTGCCATGGCAGGGCTGGCGCAGGGCGCTGTGCCGCTGCTCAGCAGCCTGGCCATCCTGAAAGTAGCGGTGGTAATAGCAGGCATGCTCATTGTGCACTGGGTGCTGCGCAATACAAAGGTGATAGATGCCGCGTATAAACTGCCCTGGTGGATAACCGGCACGGTATGGTCGGCCATGCTTATATTGCTGATATTGAGCCAGGAAAGCAGCAGTACATTCATATATTTCCAGTTTTAAAAACCGGCGTAGCAACCGGGTTTCAGAAAGCTAACGCAGGAACATAAAAGCCCCCGGGAAATAATTCCGGGGGCTTTTTTTTGTATATTAACGTACGGAATTTCAGCACGGCTGGCTGGTTACATTGGCCGCCCTGCAGAAAACATGTTATCGTTACACGAAACCCGTAAAATACCCCTAATATTTTTCAAGTATGAATCAGGATCAACCGGCAAAAAATATTCAGCAAACCGTGCCGTTTTTTGCCGTAGCAGATATGGAGGCCTCCCTTCGCTTTTACGTGGATGGGCTGGGCTTTGAGGTTATTGCCAAGTGGATGCCCGGAGAAAGGATTGAATGGTGTTGTGTGCAGCGCGAAGGCGCTGTGCTTATGCTACAGGAGTACAACGGCGATGGGAACAACGCCTGGACCCCCGACGGACAGGTAGGCATAGGCGTTTCCATTTTCTTTATTTGTGAGGATGCCCTTGCCCTGTACCACGAGTTTGTAGCTAACGGAATGGCGCCAATGGAGCCTTTTGTAGGCAACAACATGTGGGTAATAGGCATACAGGACCCCGATGGCTATGCCCTGAATTTTGAGAGCAGCACCGATGTGCCGGAAGAAACCCGTTACTCGGAGTGGCAGCAGCATTAAGCGGTTTTCTGCGCTATCCACAGGGAGTCGTATTGCCGGTAAAACCGGAAATGCGGTGAAGGCAGCACGTTGTTTTTTATAACATAAGTAGGCCCAAGCTCCGGCCGGTCTGCATAATAGTCATGAAAGGCAATGAGCCCGCCAGCAGGTACTTTGGGCGCATACAGCTCAAAGTCAAGGCTGCACCCGTTAATGGAGTGGTCGCCGTCAATAAACAGCAGGTCAATGGTATTAAACGCCTGGTGAAACTGTTGCGAGTACCCCTGCTTTATCACAATCTTGTTCAGCACATTCCGCTCCTGCATGTTTTGCTTAAACTGCGCCAGCAGGTCGCGGCTGCCTTTCTTTTCCTTATACGCCGCTTCGCTGTCCGTATCTTCCCCGCTGTCTGCATTGAACGGGTCAATAGCATGTAAGGTGCCGGAGCGCAGGCCCATGGCAAGGCAGTAGGTGCTTTTACCCTGCCAGCTGCCTATTTCTGCAATGGTGGCGCCGCGTGGCAGGCTGCGGGCCGCCAGGTAAAGGCCCAGCGCTTCCTGGTCGCTCAGCCAGCCGTCTATTTTACGGAAGCTGTCAATCTTTCTTAAAATGCGTTTTGCTATCAGTTGCCCGAACATAGGTAAACTCCTGGTTGGATAAATATTAAACAAAGGATTGAATATATAACTATTTTATAAATAAAGGAACCGTTCCGCTTTTTATCTAACTTACGGTATGATTACACGTTATCACGTATTGTTAATACTACTGTTAGCCATGCACAATTCCACATTTGCCCAGGACATACCGGTGGTGGCGCCCGGTGCCGTTGTAAAGGAAATATCCAGCCAGTTTAAGTTTACAGAAGGTCCGGCAGTGAATGCACAGGGCGATATTTATTTTACCGACCAGCCTAACGATAAGATATGGAAATACGATGCCAGCGGTCACCTGTCTTTATTCATGGATAAAACCGGCCGGTCCAACGGGTTGTACTTCGACAAAAAAGGCAACATTGTTGCCTGCGCCGATGAAAAAGACGAGCTGTGGTCCATTAGCCCTGATAAAAAAGTAACGGTGCTGCTGGGCGATTATGAAGGCAAGCGCCTGAACGGCCCCAACGATCTTTGGATTGACGACAAAGGCGGTATTTACTTTACCGATCCCTATTACCAGCGCGATTACTGGGACCGCACCCAGCCTGAAATTGAAGAACAAAAAGTATATTATCTACCCCCGGGTGCAAAAGCGGCCGTAGTGGCGGATGATAAGCTGGTAAAACCTAACGGCATTGTAGGCACGCCGGACGGGAAATATTTGTTTGTGGCGGATATAGAAGATGATAAAACGTATAAATACCGGATTAATGAAGATGGCTCCTTAACAGACCGGCAGCTGTTTGTAGCCCAGGGCTCCGATGGCATGACGCTGGACAACGAAGGCAATTTGTACATTACCGGCAACGGCGTAACCATTTATGACAAAACAGGCAAAAAGCTGGGGAACATTCCCATTCCCAGGCACTGGACCGGCAATATCTGTTTTGGCGGCAAAGACCGTCAAACCCTGTTCATTACCGCATCAGAAGCTATTTATACGTTGCAGATGCGGGTGAAAGGAGTAGAATGATTACATCATTTATATACAGCTGAAACGCTCATGAGGGAAGCCTTATGGGCGTTTTTTCATTCCGGCGCAGGGCAGCGGCAAAAAAATGTGTGCCGCGGGGCAACCCTTTGACAGCCGTTTGCATTTATACCTATAGATCATTTAACAATGGAATGGATATACCGGCACTGATAAAAGAAGCAAAGCAGGGCAGCAGTGCTGCCCAGAAGTGCATATTTGACCAGCTGGCAGATAAAATGCTGCTGGTATGCCGCCGGTATGTAAGGAACCAGGAAGATGCGGAAGAGCTGATGCTGGA
The DNA here is from genome assembly GCF_035761305.1 of Chitinophaga sp. Lineage (GTDB taxonomy): Bacteria > Bacteroidota > Bacteroidia > Chitinophagales > Chitinophagaceae > Chitinophaga. The sequence goes on from NZ_DASTRI010000050.1 coordinate 63,809, forward strand.
CGGGTTTTACAAATTCTTTAAAGGACTGCAAGCATTTAACTACCAGGGCGATGCGGCATTATATGCCTGGCTTAAGCGCATCATGATCAATGAATGCCTGATGTTCCTGCGAAAGAAGCAAGCCTTTGTGGTGGTGTCGGAAACCGCGGCAGCAGCCATTCCGCTGGAGGAAGAGGTATTGAACAATTTATCAGCAGCAGATATTTTTAACCTGGTGGTGCAGTTGCCAACCGGTTACCGCACGGTTTTTAACCTGCATGTAATTGAAGGCATGCCGCATACGGAAATTGCCGCCTTGCTGGGTATTTCAGAAGGCACATCCAAATCACAGCTAAGCAAAGCCAGGTCGTTATTGCAAAAAATGCTGCTGCAAAAAAACATTACTTATGTCAAACGAAGCACCCAATAAAACCTGGATAAGCAGGCTGGAGGAATTAGACCATGTGCCAGGAGAAGCAGCGCCCAACAAAGCAGCTGCCTGGGATCGCCTGCATGCGCGTATGCAGCACAACAAAAGCAGGCGCAAGGCAGCCTGGTACTGGAGCGCGGCCGCCTGTTTGCTGGCAGCCGGCCTGCTGCCGCTATGGCTAAGGCATACAAAGCATACTGTTGAAATACGTACGCTGCCGGCAGTAGTGTACCGCCATTCAGATACGCCGGCAACCCTTTTGCCGCTAAAAAAACCGGCGCCTGTTGAGCCGGTGCAGGAAAATGCGGGGCTGGTTTCCACCGCAAAGCCGGATATGTTGTCGGCCCATCCCGTTGTTGTTCCGCCGGTTAATCCCATACACCTGCCGCCTGCTGCAGCACAGGACATGGTGCGTACAGCAGATACCATGCTGGCGGCCGCTCCTGCTGCAAAGGCAGCAAAAAAAATGCGGGTGGTGCATATCAATGAGCTGGGTGCAGCCGGGAATACCGACATTGTATACCCAGAGTATAAGCCCTTTACAATAAGAATTAATGGTCCCACAGGGCTAGGCAGCCCCACCATTGCAAACAATACATTAAATATCCGCCTCTCTCAAAAAAATTAACTGTATGAAAAGAACGGTCAGCTTACTGGTGCTGTGCTGCAGCATCGCGGGAATGGTATGTGCGCAGGATAAAACAAACGTAACCAATGAAGACAAAACATTTGAATTGCCGGCAGATAAAATAACCCGGCGCTTCCAGGTTGACCTGGATAAAGGAAATAAAATGGAGGTGGAGCTGATAGATATTGCCGACCTGGAGCGCATAGGCAATGCAGACTCCCTGGTAAGGGATTTCCTGCAAAACCTGGCGCCGCTGAAAGACTCGCTGTCCGATGACCTGCTGTATAAGCGCATTGACTATGTTATTGAAACAGCGCCGGCTAAAAAGATACGCATCCGGCAGGGCCGGCCTAACAGTACCAGCTATGTTATTCAGCAGGGTGAGGCAGCCGCATTAAAGCTGGAGCAGGACACCATTAACCTGGCCGGCAGCACGGGCACCGGTAAAAACAAGGCCGGCCTCTCTTACCGGATCAGTTTTTTCATGAACAGCTGGAGTGAGCTGGGCGCTTATGCAGATGGCCGGCTGAATGAAAAGCTCCGTGCGCTTAAACAAAACTATAGAACCAACTGGACCAGGGGAAAAGACGGCCGTATGCATTTAACAAACGACCCCGCTATTTCAGCTAAGATGGGGCAGGGTTTATTTGATATGCCGGGAGATATGCTTGCATTAACGGCAGCCGCAGGCGCCCAGAACTACAAGAACTATTTTGCGCCGTCGTTCAGCCTGGGGGCTACGGTAACCACCAGTATTATATCCCGTAATTCCAGGATAAAGCGGGAGATTGGTATTTACTGGGAACCCATGTTCTTTTTTGGTAAAAACAGCAATGGAAAATTAACAACCTACCGCAATGATTTCCTGACCCTGAGTTACGGGCAGGGCCCTGAAAAGCGGGTGGGCCGTGAATCTTCCATGCTGTTTATTTTTTCCGTGGGCTACCTGGTACACCGGGAGGGCGATTATGTAGCACCGCACACCATTAGGATCGGAGCGGGGCGGCTGTCCTTATTTGAAGGAAAAACAAAGCTGGAACCCATGCTTTATTTCAACGATTTCTTTAAAGGCGTAACGCCCGGCATAAGGCTGATGCAGTACTTTTAAGGGTGCCGCCTTTAACCGGATTGCTATTGCTGTTTGATAGTGTACAATGTGCCAATGTCCTGCGGCAATACATCCAGCGCCTGCAAAAATCCAAGACGGTCAGTATAAATATTGCTGGCCGTTACTTTACCATCCTTCAGCAAATAAATGCCCATACCTCCGCTCGTAACCATTTTTCCTGTAGGAGCGATATAAGTGAATTGGCCGGTATGCGTGCCCGTCAATTTCCAGCTTACCACCACTTCATCACCTTCTGCTATCAATGTTTCAATGTTCCATTGCATATCCGGGAAGGCATTAATAAGCGGCGCAACAGGCGCCTCAAAGCCGGCTGCTCCTTTTTGTCCCTGCGGCCCGGTGTATTCTTCCGCTATCAGGTCCTGTAATAAATCCAGCCGGCGTTTATTGAGCGCCACGTCGTACAATTTGCGGATCACTGCTTTGTTGCTTTCTGTTACTGACATGTTAACCTCCTTATTTTTTATGCAAAACTACCTGGGACAGGAGCGGGAGAATTGTAAAAAATCATTGATTTTAATATAGCGTAACTGTAAAAGATAATAGTTACATTTAAATACCTATGAGAAAAAAAACATCCCTGGTACTAAGTATTCCTGAACCCTGCACGCAGGCATGGAGCGATATGACGCCTGTGGAAGACGGCCGGTTCTGCCGGCATTGCTGTAAAAAGGTAACAGACTTTTCTGCAATGACGGATGAGGAGATCATATCAGTACTAAGCAATACTTCACAGGTCTGCGGCCGGTTGCTGCCGGCGCAGCTGCATCGTAATCTTGCAGCTGGCAGAAGAAAGTCACCTGCTTTATTTCCCGCTGCCCTGTTAACCTCTTTCATAGCAGCCATTGTACCGGGCGGCAGCAAAGCGCAGGAGCAAATGTCACTTGCGGGCCAGCCTGCCATAACTGCATATGGTCATCCGGTGAAAAATAATGTTCCCATCCGGTTTGAAGGTAAAGTTGTGGACAAATTCCACAATGAGGGCCTGCCCGGTGTAACCATCGCTTTACAGGGCCATGAGGGCATAGGTGGCATTACAGATAAAACAGGCTGTTTTCAGATAAACCTGCCTGCCGGCAATAAGGAGCAGCTGTTCACATTGAAGATCAGCGCGGTTGGCTATGAGGCCAAAGAGATTTCCTTTACGTATGAGCAGCTGGCGGCGCCGCCGGTCATTACCCTGCAGCAGTCTGTTACAGAGCTGAAAGAGCTGGTGGTTACGGGCTACGCCACACAACGGATGTACGCAATAACCGGTGCAATAACCGTTGTAAAGAACGCTACTCTTTCCGCGGAAAAAAAACTAATTGGTGGCGACGAATTACCCAAATTTTCAGGAAGAAATGATAATGATAGTGTTAACTAATATTACACTATTACTGAATGTATATGTCATATTAGCATGAATAGAAAATTTAACCTTTTTTTTACGAATCCGGCTATATGATTGTTTTTTCGCTCTCAAACTTTTACTAATTTTGGCCCCCAAATGAGAGTAGCTATATTTTTCGGATACTTGTGCTTCCTCCTGTTAAAGGGGTATGGTTACATTTATGCCGATTCTCAATATGACTACAATCGCAACACGCTCGCGCATACTATTGCAACAACTGCTCAACAATTAAAATTTACAAATCCCAACCAGAATACCGTTTCAAATGAAGTAGAGGAATACCTCGTTGATGATGATATTGAGGACGCGGATGGTGGCAATAACTTTTTTGCCAGGAAATATAAATTGTTGACGAGGCCTTATGTAACACAGCCCCACACATTCATTTTAACTAATTCCCGGTTTAAAGACCGTCAACCCTTTTGCAGCCATTCTTCGCATAAATGCGTTGTACAACGAGCTTTAAGAATCTGATAGAAATATACATCGGCTACCGAAGGTGTGTGATGTATATTACATGACCCCCTCCTGCATGTAAGTTCAGGTTCCGGCTGCTGATGCCTTTTTCTATCCAAAGGAATTTCTAACCTCCAACCTGCCAACCGCTCATTATCCATTTAATATCATGAATAGAATTGTCGTGTTCACGGGCTTGTTTGCCCTGTTGTGCCAAACAAGCTGCATATCAAAAAAAGAAGAAAAGGAAGCAATCAGCAAGTACACCGTTACCAGTCCGGTAAAGCTAGATACTTCCTTTACCAAAGAGTATGTTTCCCAGATACGTTCTGTAAGGAACATCGAGATCAGGGCCCAGGAAAAAGGCTACCTTCAAAACACCTACGTTGATGAAGGCCAGTTTGTAAAAGCCGGCCAGCTGCTGTTCAGGATCATGCCTAAGATGTATGAGGCTGAATTGCTGAAAGCCCAGGCAGAAGCTAAAGCAGCGGAAGTAGAGCTGCAGAATGCAACCACCCTGGTTGATAAAAACATCATCTCAAAGAACGAGCAAACCGTGGCCCAGGCCAGGCTTGACCAGGCAAAAGCCGAAATAGCGCTGGCAAAGCTCCACCTGTCGTTCACAGAAATCAGGGCGCCCTTTGACGGTACCATCGACCGTATTCCCAAAAAGCTGGGCAGCCTTATTGATGAAGGGGAATTACTTACCAGCCTTTCCGATAACAGCCAGATGTTCGCCTACTTTAATGTATCTGAACCGGAATACCTCGACTATAAAACCGATTCAAAAGTTCACAGCAAGGTAAGCCTGCTGCTGGCGAATAACCGCCCCCTGCCCTATAAGGGAGATGTGGAAACTGTTGAAAGCGAGTTTGATAGTGAAACCGGCAATATAGCCTTCAGGGCAAGGTTTCCCAATCCCGACAGGCTGTTAAAGCACGGCGAAACCGGTAAGGTTTTAATGACCATCCCGGTTAAAGATGCAATCATCATTCCCCAGAAAGCAACGTACGAGATCCAGGATAAAAAATACGTTTTTGTAGTGGACAAAAACAATGTAATAAGATCGAGGAACATTGCTATCAGCGGCGAAATGCCCGACCTGTACGTGGTTCAAAAGGGCATTTCGGAAAATGATAAGATACTGCTCGAAGGCGTGCAAAAGGTAAAAGAGGATGATAAAATCAACTATGAATACCAGTCGCCCAGGGAAGTTATTTCCCACCTGCGGTTAAAAGCGGAATAGTAGTTCAATTCGTAACAGGGAAGTTCAATAGCAAAGCTCAATGTTCAACAAATTTATACAGCGGCCGGTTCTGTCCATCGTAATATCGCTTATTATCGTTTTCCTGGGCGTACTGGCCATTACCCAGCTGCCGGTAACACAGTTTCCTTCCATATCGCCGCCAAAGGTGAATGTTACCGCGGAGTACCCGGGGGCAAACGGTGAATTAATGATCAAATCTGTGGTTATTCCCCTGGAAAGAGCCATCAACGGCGTTCCCGGAATGAAATACATTGCCTCAGATGCAGGTAATGACGGGGAGGCTTCCATACAGGTAGTATTCAACCTGGGAACCGATCCTAACCAGGCATCGTTAAACGTTCAAAACCGCGTGGCATCGGTAGTGAATAAGCTGCCGCCACTGGTGGTACGCGAAGGTGTTAAGATCACCCGTGAGGAGTCTAACATGCTCATGTACATTAACCTTTATAGTACAGATCCCAACACCGACCAGAAATTCCTTTTCAATTTCGCGGATATTAACCTGTTGTCGGAGCTGAAAAGAGTGGATGGTGTTGGATTTGCCGATATTCTTGGTAACCGGGAATACGCCATGAGAATATGGCTGAAACCCGACCGTATGCTGGCTTACAAGATATCCGCCGATGAGGTGATGAAAGCGCTGGATGAGCAAAGCCTGGAAGCTTCACCCGGCAAAACCGGGGAAAGCTCCGGTAAAAGGTCCCAGTCATTTGAATATGTACTGAAGTATTCGGGAAGGTTCAGCTCCAGGGAGCAATATGAAAATGTTATTTTAAGATCCAGCGCCAACGGTGAGATCCTTCGCCTGAAAGACGTGGCAGACGTAGAATTCGGCAGCTCGATGTACGACATTTATTCCAACCTGAACGGACGGCCTTCAGCGGCTATTGTGCTCAAGCAATCATACGGCAGTAATGCCAGTCAGGTAATCAGGGATGTAAAAGCCAAGCTGGCGGAGATCAAGGCAAACGCTTTTCCTAAGGGAATGGATTATGAGATCAGCTATGATGTTTCCAAGTTCCTGGACGCCTCTATTGAAAAAGTGATCCACACGCTGGTAGAAGCCTTTGTGCTGGTGGGATTGGTGGTATTCCTGTTCCTGGGCGACTGGCGGTCCACCCTGATCCCTGCTATGGCGGTGCCGGTGTCACTCATCGGCACATTTGTATTCATGCAGTTCTTCGGCATTACGCTAAACCTCATCACCTTATTCGCATTGGTGCTGGCAATTGGCGTAGTGGTGGATGATGCCATTGTGGTAATTGAGGCCGTGCATGCCAAAATGGAAACGGAGCATCTTTCGCCGCTCAAGGCTACCAAAAGAGCTATGCATGAGATCAGCGGCGCTATTATTGCCATCACATTTTTAATGGCGGCAGTATTTATCCCGGTTGCATTTATGTCCGGCCCCGTAGGTATATTTTACCGGCAGTTCTCTATCACCATGGCAACTGCCATTATCCTTTCAGGTATAGTGGCGCTTACCCTCACACCGGCGCTTTGCGCCATGATATTGAAGAATAACCATGGCAAGCCTAAAAAGAAAACAGTGGTAGATAAATTTCTCGACGGCTTTAACAACTCGTTTTACCGCGCACAGGGTAAGTACCAGCAGCTGCTGGGGCGTATTGTTAGCAGAAGGCTGGTCACCTTTGGAATCCTGCTCGCCTTCTGCGCCGGCATATGGTTCCTGAACAACCATGTTCCTTCGGGCTTTATTCCTAATGAAGACCAGGGTATGTTCTATGCCATTATTCAAACACCGCCGGGATCGTCACTGGAAAGAACAAACAGCGTGGCGGAAAGATTGCAAAAAATTGCAGAAGGTATTGAAGGCGTGCAATCTGTTTCTTCCCTGGCAGGTTACGAGATACTCACGGAAGGCACAGGATCTAACTCCGGCACCTGCCTTATTAACCTGAAAAGCTGGGAAGAACGGAAACATTCTGTTCAGGAGATCATCAAAGAGCTGGAAGAAAAATCCAAAGACATTACAGGCGCCACCATTGAATTTTTTCAACCACCGGCCGTACCAGGTTATGGCGCTGCGGGCGGTTTTGAGCTGCGCCTGCTGGATAAGGCAGGATCAGGGGATTACAAAAAAATGGAAACCGTAAGCCGCGACTTTGTGCAGGAGCTGAGTAAACGCCCCGAGCTGGCATCGGTATTTACCTTTTACAGCGCCAGCTTCCCGCAATACATGCTAAGCGTTGATAACGACATTGCCCAGCAAAAAGGCGTAACCATCGACAACGCCATGAACACGCTTTCTACACTGATAGGAAGTAACTACGAGATCAGCTTTATTAAATACGACCGCCAGTACAAGGTAATAGTGCAGGCATTGCCACAATACAGGGCATTGCCGGAAGATATACTGAAGCTGTATGTGAAGAACGACCGCGATGAAATGGTGCCTTACTCTGCCTTCATGAAAATGGAAAAGGTGTACGGCCTGTCGGAGATCACCCGGCATAACATGTACAACTCATCGGAAATAAGCGGTTCAGCTGCGCCGGGCTACAGCAGCGGTGAAGCGATTAAGGTCATCAGCGAAGTGGCCAAAAAAGCGTTGCCAAGAGGTTTTGGGATAGACTGGGCCGGCATTTCCAAAGATGAAGTAGCGCAGGGTAACCAGGCGATTTACATATTCCTTATTTGTCTTGGTTTCGTGTACCTGATCCTCTCTGCCCAATATGAAAGCTTTATCCTGCCTTTAGCAGTGATCCTTTCCCTGCCGGCAGGCATTTTCGGCGCATTCCTCCTGCTGAAGCTATTTGGTTTGGAGAATAACATTTATGCGCAGGTAGCAATGGTGATGCTGATTGGTTTGCTGGGTAAGAATGCGGTATTGATCGTGGAGTTTGCTGTTCAAAGACACCGGGCGGGAGCCACCGTATTGCAGGCCGCTATGGAAGGCTCAAAGGTGAGGTTCCGCCCCATTCTCATGACCTCCTTTGCATTTATTGCCGGCTTAATCCCATTGGTGTTTGCTACCGGCCCGGGTAAAATTGGCAACAGAACAATCGGTACTGCCGCTGCCGGCGGTATGCTTTTGGGCACTGTTTTCGGCGTGCTGGTAATACCAGGGTTGTACTACATATTCGGCAAAATTGCAGAAAGGCGCATGCTCGTTAAAGATGAAGAAGAAAATCCGTTAACCGAAGAAATAGATCATAATGTATAAGCTTAGGATATATCAATATACAGGCCTGCTGAGTATTTGTGTGGTGATTGCAAGCTGCAAAATCCCGGCTGTTACTTCGGCAAATGAAAACCGGACAGTGCCGGGGGCCTACGACAACAATAGCCAGGACACAACAAATATATCAGCCATCCAATGGCGTAAATTTTTTACAGACCAGTACCTGGTAAACCTGATTGATACAGCGCTGCAAAATAACCAGGAGCTGAAGATCACCCTGCAGGAAATTGAAATTGCAAGGAATGATATACGGTCCAGGCAGGGAGCATTGCTGCCGACCGTAGGCGTAAGGGCCGGTGCGGGCGTTGAAAAAGTAGGGCGGTACACCAGCCAGGGCGCAGGCGACGCGTCTACGGAGATCACGCCCGGCAAGGAAGTACCGGACCCGCTGATGGATTACACCGTTGCAGCTTATGCAAACTGGGAGGTAGACATCTGGAAAAAGCTGCATAATGCAAAAAAGGCGGCTGTTACCCGGTATTTATCAACAGTGGAAGGCAAAAATTTTGTGCTCACCAACCTGATCGCTGAAGTGGCTAATTCGTATTACGAATTACTGGCCCTGGATAACCAGCTGGAAATTGTGAAGCAAAACATTGAGCTGCAGAAAAGCGCGCTGGAGATCGTAAAAATTCAGAAAGAAGCTGCCAGGGCAACGGAGCTGGCCGTTCAGAAGTTCCAGGCGGAAGTGCTGAAATCCCAAAGCCTGGAGTTTGACATCCGGCAACAGATAAAGGAAACTGAAAATAAGATCAACTTCCTGTTAGGCCAGTACCCGCAGGAAATACCCCGGGATAAGAGCGGCTTTTTAAGCCGGGTGCCGCAGATGGTAAGCTCCGGCATTCCTTCGCAGTTACTGGCCAACCGGCCCGACATAAAGCAGGCTGAGCTGGAGCTGGTAGCCGCAAAGCTGGATGTAAAAGTGGCGCGCGCAGAATTTTATCCTTCATTCGGCATATCCGGGGCAGTGGGCTTCCAGGCGTTTAATCCGTCTTACCTGTTCAGGTTTCCCGAGTCGTTGCTTTACTCACTGACCGGCGATCTTGCAGGGCCGCTGATTAACCGCAATGCCATCAAAGCAGAGTTTTACAATGCCAATTCCCGGCAGCTGCAGGCCATGTATAACTATGAGCGAACCATTTTAAATGCATACCTGGAGGTTGCTAACCAACTCTCCAACATCAGTAACCTGGAAAAGAGTTATGCGCTGAAATCACAGCAGGTAGATGCGCTGACCAGGTCCATCAACATTGCCAACGACCTGTTCAAGTCGGCCCGGGCCGATTACTTTGAAGTGCTGATGACGCAGCGGGATGCGCTGGAATCAAAGCTTGAGCTGATAGAAACAAAGAAAGAGCAGCTGAATGCGGTAGTGAATGTTTACCGGGATCTGGGAGGTGGATGGAAGTAAAGGGTGCGCTTATCTGAAGGGCAGGGCGTTATTGGCCGAAGTATTTTATGGACAGATATTCAAATTAAAAGGTGTTCGGTTGAACACCTTTTTTAATGAGCCAACCATGAGCCAATTGAGCCAACTATGAGCCAACTAACCCTTTAATTCATATTTAGAGCTTGAACCCTTCGTTCCTTTATTGATAATCAATCTCTTATGCTCCAAGTATTGTAAATCGCGGGTTGCGGTTGCTTTGGACACAGTGAATATGTGTTGATATAGCGTATTGGTAATGCTTCCATGCTCTGAAATATACTGAACAGCTTTCATTTGACGCTCATTCAACCCCATTTTCTTCAATGCCGTTTCGTTAAACCTTTCTTTAAAAAGAGTCACCAAAATACCTCCATCCTGCTCAATAATTTCCGGATCTGGCAAACCCGCATCACGGCAGGAGTTGATAATTTTAAGTGTACCCCGACCCCAGGCATCAATATAGCCTCCTTTAAAACACACATCTGCAATAAGTGGATTGCGGGGACGTGAAGGGTGTTGTCTTTTTAGCGACTCCAGGGATAACCCTTGTGGCAGCAACCCTTCATTCCAGCTACAGAATCGGTTATCGTACATTCTAATTTGAATGGCACTACCCATATAGTCCCTATGAACCAAAGCATTCAACAACATTTCGCGTAAAGCTGCTACGGGGTATTCGCCTTTTTCGATCCTGGACAGCCCTTCAAAGCTAACTGCCTTTGTGAAAAATTTCCTATTTAAAATGCCCGGAACTTCTTGCAGTAAATGGATCAAATTACCTTCAATCGTTTCCTGGAACTTTAAATCGTCGTCTGAAATGCCAAACCGGCCCATTTTTACAATCATATTGGGATAAAATTTGCCAGGGTCTTTTCCGAAAAGTATAATTGCTGCACGCTTTAACTTCCCTTCTTCTGACAGGCGTAATTTTTCCAATAGTTCCGGCAGAGATATATCTTCAAAAACGGGCAAACGTCCGCTTTTCTCTGAAGCATTTAAATAATAGTTGACAGCATTGGTGTCAATGTCGTTAATCGTTGCTGAAGGCTCTATAATACCATCCCAGGGTTTACCCGTTTTCCGCAATAAAAATTCCATTAAGGCATTGCCTTTTAGCTCTTGTTTAGTACTTCCGCTACGGATATAGTAAACACCGCGTAAAGAAATAGGTACGGCGTAAGGTGGCGTAACAATCTCCAGATAATGCCTGCCTTCGTTTTCATGAAGATTTACATCTACAATAATACCTAATACATCCCGTACCTTGTTAGGTAAATCTTCCATTAGTTTTTTATAATCAGGCACGTCCGTTATATTGCCATGATCATCTTTGCCAATGTAAATAGTACCTCCCTGGCTATTAGCAAAACCTACTACCCATTTCAGATAGTCATCGTGCCAGCTCTGTTTATATTCTATGTTTTGATGTTCGGGCATTGCATATATTTCTCTAATATAGGAAATAGCTGATTACGCCCAAATTATAAGGAAGCTATTTGAGCAGGAGTACTAAACACCATATCTGCTTAATTCTTCTCCGCTACCAGCGAAGGCGCACCGCCCTTTAACTTCGAATTCCAGTACATAATATAGAAGGTGCCTAAAACAGAAGGAAGCATCCAGGTAATAAGGGTTTGTACATGCAGCCCTGCCACAATAAAAGCAGTTATAGAAGCGATCAGCGCAGCAATCATTCTGCCTAAATGGCTCCTGAGCCAGGCATTCTTTTTTTCTTTGAATGTCCTGAAAGTGCGGAAGTCCTTTAAAGTCATATACAGGCCAAAAGCTCCGAAGAAAACAAACAGTAATGCATTGCCGCCGGCATGGGAAATAACCTGGATAATGCCAATTATCAGCATTAGCACCGATGCAGCCAGCATGGTGCCTGATATGGCCTTATCGGTTATGTCTGCGCTGCTTTTTGTTTTGGATCTGAGTGTCAGCGCACGGTTGCCGGCCAGTACAAGATAGATGGTAAATATGCCGATTAAAAACAGGAACAGGTTTTCATGACGGGGCATTCGTGCTATTACCAGCGATACCAGGGAGCTGGCGACCATCGTATAAGAGAAGATTTTTCCGCTGTTCTTATGCAGCCTGCTTCCTTTTCTTACAACAATGCTTGCAACGCCGCTAAACAGCCCTATGCCTCCGAAAAAGGCATGTATGTAAATTAAAACGCTTACCAGCTTTTCCAAGTTTTATCAATTGAGGGACTTACTGTAAATGATACTGTTTGATTTTGGTTGAGTGATGGTTTGGTTTAACTACTGTCTGATGGGTTTTCTGTTCTGCAGATGCATTTATAATACCGGCAAAAAAAGCGCTGGTATTGTAAGTGTATCTTCACTCAAATTAATACCGGTTCTGAATTGAAGAGTCCTCTAAAGATAATAACTTTAGTGGATAATTTAAAATCTACCCCAGCCATATGACTCAATTTGAACCATTTGATTTCTACCTTTTGAGAATGCCGGTGTTACCCTATAACCAGCTCGTGAACCGGCTTCAGTACAACAGTAACATAGCCTGCGAGCTGGAAACATTTGTTGACCGGTCTTTATTCTTTGATGCCGTTTTCCTGGCAAGCGAATCGCTGTATGCTGAAATCCCGAAGCGGTTCGCCGGCGCCGCTGATGCCAAAAAAGGCAAGCTGGATACAGCCATTTATAAGTACCTGCTGCGCATGGCTACCCGCAGCACTCCCTACGGTCTTTTTGCCGGCTGCGCCCTGGGCCGCCTCTCTGACCATCCTACCAGCATAAATCTGTCGGAAAGAACGGCAGAAGAAATGTACAGGATAGATATCAGCTGTATGTCGGCATTAGCGGAAAAGATCCCTTTACTGGATAAAGACATCCGGCAGCATACTATCTTCTTCGCCAATTCCAGCATTTATGAAACCGGCGAAACATTCAGGTACTACGAGTATAAGCTAACGGAAGGCAAGCGCTGGTATCATCTCAGCTCCATTGCGCGAAATGAGTTTACCGAGGCCGTGGTGTCCGCAGCACTGCATGGCGCCAGTTTTGAAAAACTAACCGGGATATTGGTTGAAAAGAATGCTGACCTGATGCTGGCAGAGGGTTTAGTGGAACAGCTGTTGAAATACCAGGTACTGGTTACAGAGTATGTGCCTGCGCTTACCGGTGGCGACCCCCTGGATGACCTGGTAGCCCGGCTGGAAGCAAAGCCGCTACAGGTGCACCAGCATCCTGTTTTGGAGGAAATAACCGGGTTAAAGGCCGCCTTATCCGCTAAGGATGGCGCTGTGAGCAAAGGCGCCGCTATTGAACAGGGCTTAAAAAAGATAATGCCTGATCTGCAGCAAAAAGACTGTATACAGGCCGACCTGTTTTTTAATCTCGAAAGTAACACGCTTAACAAAGCGGCTGTTAATACAATTATTTCGCAGGTTGAGCAGCTGCTGCCATTGAATAACCCTGCTACCTGGAATAACCTGGAACAGTTTAAGCAGCAGTTTTACCAGAAATTTGAAGACCGGGAAATTCCGCTGCTGGAAGCGCTGGATAGTGATATTGGTATTGGTTACGGAGATGTGACCGGCAACGAAGCCTTTTATACACCGGTTATTGACGACCTGGTGCTTGAAGGCGCAACAACGGATGATACGGGAAAATGGGGGCCGCATGAACATTTTGTGCTGGCGCAGTTTATAAAAAGCCAGCAGGCGGGAAGCGCTGTGATAAACATTACCGATGAAGACCTGGAAGCGCTTGCGGCAAAGAAAGATGGAGAAGTGCAACGCCTTCCTGCAACGTTTTCCATACTGGGCAGCATTCTTACCCGCTCACAAAAGGATTTTGACAGCAAAGATTTTTCGTTTCTCCTGAAAAGCTGCGGGGAGAGCAGCGCTATGTCGCTAATGAGCCGTTTCGGCAGCAGGAGTCCCGATATTGCCTGCGCATTAAAGCAGGTGGCGGCTTACGAAAGCAGCCGGTACCCGGGTAAAATACTGGCCGAGATCATTCATCTTCCGGAAGGCCGCGCCGGAAACGTGCTGGCCAGGCCCCGCGCATTTGATTACGAAATACCCTTTTTGGGAAAGGGCGCCGCCGGGCAGGAGTTTATTATAAACATCAGTGATCTTTGGGTGTCAGTAAAAGAAAACCGCATCATCCTCCGCTCGGGCAGGCTGGGAAAAGAAGTGCTGCCCCGGTTAACAAGCGCGCATAATTTCTCAACCGGCCTGCCGGTATACAAGTTTCTTTGCGAGCTGCAGTTCCAGGATGCAGGATTGGCCATTGCCTGGGACTGGGGCGTGCTTAGTAAATTACCCTTTTTGCCCAGGGTGGTTTACAAAAACATTATCCTGAAACGGCGCCGCTGGTTCATCGAGCGCGGAAAGGCCGGTACATCGCCTGCAAACCCCGAAAAGGCCCTGGCGGCATTCCGAGAAGCATACCCGCTGCCCAACCTGGTATTGCTTATCGAAGGAGATAATGAATTATTGCTGGATCTCAGGAACGATATATCAAGGTCTGTGCTCACATCTAAAATGAACAAAGGCGATGTAATCCTGTATGAATTTTTAAACGGTAACGAAGGCGCTTTGCTGGCCGACCAGGAAAAACAGTTTGATAATGAAGTAGTCATACCCGTTAAAAACCGCGCGTTTGTACCCGTACCGGCAAGCAGCAGCCGGTTTAATACTTACGATTTTGATACAACATCTTTCTTCATACCAGGGAGCGAGTGGCTATACCTTAAAATATATGCCGGTTACAAATCAATGGACATGATCCTGTCGCAAATAATCCATCCCCTGGTGCGGCGGTGGGCCGCGAAAGAAAAAATCAGCCAGTGGTTCTTTATCCGTTACCAGGACCCCGACAGCCATCTCCGGTTGAGGTTGCATGTTCAAAAGCCGGCAGCACGCACCCATATTATGAAAGCCATCAATAAGGCCGTTGATGATTTAATGAAAACCCGGCTTATCCACCGCCTGGAGTACGGCACGTATTTCCGTGAAACAGAAAAATATACGCCCTGGGCCATTGATTTGTGCGAGCAGTTTTTTTATGCAGATAGCAGGCTGGTTGCAACTATTGTTGATTATATATGGAGCACTAAAGACGAAGATGCAAGATGGCTGATGGGAATAAAAGGGGTAGACCGCCTGCTTACAGACTTCAATTATACGCTGCCGCAAAAAGCAGCGTTGATGGAGCATTGCTATACTTCTTTTTTCAAAGAGTTTAACGGCGGTAAAGCGCTCTTGCTGCAGTTAAACCAAAAATACAGGAACGAAAAACAAACCTTTCATACTTTGCTGGAAGATCCCCTGGACGGCCTACGGCCCTATTTCATGGAGATGATAGCAGAACGGTCCACAGTGTCGCGCCAGGTACTGGAGTGTTTGCAGGAGCGCATCACGCAGCGGGGAGAAGATCCGGCGGTGATGCAAACAATGGTGCACAACTTTGTTCACCTGTTTATTAACCGGCTGTTTGTTGCCAGCCACCGGCTGCATGAACTTGTTATTTACCACCATCTTTTCAGTTACTATAATTCCTGCCTGTCACGGGAAGCTGCCCGGAAATAAATTACCAGGGCGCCGCCTGTTATCAGAACGGCGCCCTGGCAGATATTATTGAAGAATAGGGAGTTATTTGCACAAAGCCAGCAACCTTTCTGTTTCTTTTAAGCCCCAGTGCGGGTATAAAGGCGCTGTTTTTTCTGCGTGAAAAAGCTGTACGGCCTTTTCAAAAACAGGTTTGGCTTTATCTTTTCCGCCGCCAACATATTCCGGCTTGCTAAATAAAGAGCTGCCTTCCAGGAAATACAGCCTGGGATTATTGGGGTCAAGCTTATACCCTTCCTGCAGCGCTGTGTAGGCTTTTAAACCGTAAGTCTTCCAGCGTTCCATTGGGTTTACCAGCAGCTGGATGGTGGCTGCCATATTATGAATGCTGCATAAGTCGGCATTTTTTTCAATGGCTTCGCCCTTTGCGGCCAGCTCGTTTGCTTTCTGGCCAATGGCGTCCCTGTCTGATTTGGGATCGCTGAAACCGATACGGGTTTGTGCAAGCGCCGCATAATAATACGGGAGCCATTGTGTTTTTTCCGCGTCGCCTATGCGTTCAAATGCCTGTGATACGGCTGTCAGCTGTTCAGGCGTTTTAGCAGAATCAAGCAGCTGCAGGTTTTGCTGCATGGCAGCTGTGTATTTGTCGCTTTGTGCGTGAGCACTGATGGTTGCCAGTAAAATAATGGCCAGGATGCTTTTTTTCATTGTTGTATTTTTAATTGTTTTAAAATGGTTTTCAGAGATTGTCAATGGCATCTTGCCTTCTGTCTATTCCCCAGTTGAGAATAAGCCCGATAAAAAAGTAATGTTTGGCAGGCGGAAGAATAGGCTGCTTAACCAGCCCGTTGTAAGAATAATTGTACCCCGCAATGTTATTGCGGCCGGTGAGGTTTGTAACCGAAGCATAACATATGGCAGCTGCCTTTCCCAGCGTGGTCAGGTGATAAACGCTGAGGTCTAACGTTTGGTAGCCGTTTGTTTTGCCCTGGTCTTTTATATAATAAGCGGTACCGCTGCTGTCAGGCACAAATGCATAGTAGGGCCGGCCGGTTGCAAAAGAGTAGGTGAGGCTGGCGCCGGTAGCTATCTTTTGAAAGAAACGCCTGGCTGAAATAGTGGCGGTATGATGCGCTGCAAAGCCAGGCATCAGCTGCTGCGGGTAATTCAGGTAATCGCGTTTGGTATCAAGGTAAGAGTAGCTAATGCTGTAGTCGAGGTGTTTAAACGTTTTCTTGTCGCGCCAGTATAGCTCAATCCCTTTTGCATACCCGTTTCCGTTGTTATTATACAATGGCCATGTTTTAACCAGGTCTTTATACGTTTTGTAAAACGCCTCCACCCTCAGGAAGGTGCCTTTAACCTGCTTTTGGTAGTTGAGGATATAGTGCGTGGCTTTGGTGTAGCCAAGCGACCGGGTAACCTGCAGGTAATCATTTTCAGGCTTTTGATAAAACTGCCCGAAAGCGGCTGATACAGAAGAGCCTTTGCCCATCCGGTAAGCTAGTGAGGCGCGCGGCGCCAGGTTAGCCTTTTGCAGGATGGAGGAATGCTCTGCGCGTGCGCCAATGGTGGCCACTAACGCGCTGGTAAAATAAAATTCAGCCTCCGCAAAACCAGCCACCAGGTGATCGGGTAAGTTTTCGTTTATGCTGTTATAGTTAAGGTTATACCGGCTGTACCAGTACTCGCCGCCGAAACGGATGGTATTCAGGGTACTGAATTTTTTCTCTGCTACGGCCTTGGCTTGCAGCAGGCTTTCTCTCCGCTGCAGCTGAAAGTTCATAGTGTCCAGCCAGAATTTTGCAAAATATTCCTGCGGCACGTTGCTGGCATTCTGCAGCTGGCTGGTAATATGGTCGCGTGTGAGGCTATAGCTGCCGGACAGTGTTAGCTTCCATCCGTTCGGCAGGTACTCCCGCCAGCTAAGGGCGTTAAACCAGTTATAGTTGCCGAGCGTTACGGCATTTTTCATACTGGCCGAATCAATGTTGGGCGTACGCAACCCCAGCTTGTTGGTGCTGAAGGTGGTGTAATATTTAATAATGCCGTTTTTTGTTTTGATGCGGAAATTGGCGTCGGCATTATGGAACCGCGGCCGGATAAAATAGTCGGGCGTTTGCTTTACCAGAGAATAATACAAACCCGTGTTGGTGTATTGATAATTGAAGCCCCAGGAGGAGTTCCTGTTTTTTGCAAGGTGCTGCATGCCCAGGCTGTTCTGGATAGGTGAAATAAAGGCATTGGCTTCTGATTGTTCCGGAAGATCTATTGTTTCCATAATCAGCACCGATGAGAGGGCCTGCCCGTACAGCGCCGAATAGCCGCCGGTGCTGAATGCAAAGCCTTTGAACAGGGTAGCGGGGTACCTGCTGCGGCTGGGTATGTTAGCCGCGCCCAGGTAGTAAGGCCTGCTTACAAGCGAGCCGTCGATAAACTGCTTTGCTTCGTAGCTGCTGCCGCCCCTTACAAACAATCCCTCCTGGTTACTGATCTGCTGGGCGCCGGGCAAAGTATTTACAGCCTTTGAAATGTCGGCATTGGTGCCTGCGGTAGTTTGTACATCCAGCGCGCTGAGCACCGTAACGCCCTTTTTTCCCATACCGCCGCCAAATGCGCCTGCTGTAACGGTTACCGCATTCAGCTCGCTGATCTTTTCCTTTAAGGTAAAATCGGCCTGCAGCCCTTTGCCGGCCAGGGTAACCGGCTGTTCTTTGGTTTCATAACCGGTGGCAGAAGCTACCAGTATTAAAGCACCTTTTTCCATTGTACTGATACGGAAATACCCGGCAGAATCCGTGATGGCGCCGTCATAAGTATTTTTTAAGGCAATGGATGCATTTGGAATGCCCTGCTTTTTATTGTCGGTAACCCGGCCGGTTATCCGCGTCTGCCCCAGGGCAGCCGAAGTAAAAAGCAGGAGCAATATGATCAGTATCTCTGTACGCATACAGTAAGTATTTGTAGCTTAACAATAGTTATAGTGCTTTAAGAATGGGAAGTATGCAGGTCTTTTATTCTTCCTATTTCTTTCTTGAAGAGAAAAAAGCTCACAGGCTTTTGTAAATAGCCGGTATTGACTAATTGCCTTGGCAGTATATCCAGTATATAATCATGCGGGTATTTTGTTACAAATACATAAACAATGTCCTTCTGGAAAATATCGTCAAACACCAGTTTCTCTATGCCTGCGATGCTGATGTCTATAAAAACAATATCAGGAGCGGCCTTTTTTATCATTGCTATGATTTCCGAAGCTTTACTGGATTTGGCTATGAGTCCGATCCCGTCCGTTTGGCCGATATAATATTCCAGCAAATCAATGCTAAGCGGTTCTTCATCTATAATTACGCATGTCAGTATCATTACCGGGCAGATATAAGATTTAAGATGATGGTTTTAATAACCGCCGCTGCTCGTAAGGCCTGTAGGTATTGTATTAAAAGTCAGCGGTTTCCCCTGGCCGTTTGCATGCTTGCAGGCTGAACCATTCAGGGTTGAAACATTCATCTTGCAGATAATGTCTTTGCAAAGGCTGGGGATGATGTTTTTGCCGTTATTTTGTTTTGCTTTCATAGTGGTTTGTTTTTTTGTGATTACAAGGCAAACTTTCACCTTTTCGCGCCGGGTAAAAACTCTTTTAGACCAAATTCACCGGTTACTATACAAAACGACCTTTCCTCCCGGCATCAGGTTTTGCACTTCAGGGGAAATCCGGGCTGTTCAGGGGCAATGGGGGTGTGCTGGTATCATTTCCGGCATAATTCGGGGCAGAAATGGCTCTTCCGCTCGGAAGAAAGCTGAAAAAAACATATCTTCATTACTGATTGTAATAATGGGCCGTCCGGGAGTATTGATTTTTAATTATTTAGTGGAGGACATGAAAAAGAAACCCTTTAACCTAACCCGCCTCTATACCCCTGAGAATGTTAAATATATACACATAGCGTTGTGGTGTATACTGTTAATGATGTACACCCTCAATATTATGTTCCTTTACTCGACAAACCTGCGGCTTTCGCTCATGTTTGCGCTGAGGAATCTTTTGGGGGCCATGTTCTTCTTCTATTTTATTTTTTACCTGCTTGTTCCGGAGTTCCTCCGGAAAAACCAGCGGGTATTGTTTTTTATTGGGTTGCTGGTTCCCTTCTGGGCATGGGCGGTTATCAATTACTCGTTCATGACCGTGCTGCTTAAATATTTTACCATAAAGGATAAAGAGCTGCTGGCTTCTGTAAAGGTAATAGCCGACAAACCATTCGGGCAAATCATGGCGCCCCAGTCTGTTGTGCAAACAGCCATTGGTGTGCTGATGATCGTTTCTCCGCCCATCATCATAAAACTGGTAATGGAAATATCCATATCAGCTACCAGAACCCTGCGGCTGGAAAGGGATAACCTGAACCTGGAAGTTAGTTTTTTGCGCTCACAGCTAAACCCGCACTTTTTATTCAATACACTCAATAACATCTATTCACTTTCTGTAAGAAATAACCCGCGCGCACCGGTGTTGATTATGCAGCTGTCTGATATGCTGCGCTATACCTTGTATGAATCCAACCAGGAAAAGGTTGACTTATCAAAAGAAGCCGACTTCCTGTATAACTATGTAGAGCTGGAAAGGGCCAGGTATGGGAAAGATGTTGATATACAGTTTTTATACGATCCCGAATCGCTTAAAGGGTACAAAATAGTTCCGCTGCTTACATTCCCGTTTATAGAAAATTCATTTAAGCACGGACTGGCCACCACCACTGCCAACCCCTGGTTAAAAATAACCTTCCAGGTAGCGGACAATACACTCTATTTTGAAATAGCCAACAGTAAAGGAGATGAAAAACTTTTTAAGCACAACCATGAATCCGGAACAGGGGGAATAGGTATTGCCAATACCAGGAAACGCCTTTCTCTTTTATACCAGGATAAACACACCCTGTCAATCAATAATAGTCCCGACTCTCACAGTATAAACCTAAACATAATCCTTACTTAACTATGAAGAAAATAAAATGTATCATCGTTGATGACGAACCCCTATCCCGGGAACTTTTGGAAAATCACATAGAGCGCATTCCCTTTTTAGAACTTGTTAAATCCTGTGCCGATGCTTTTGATGCAATAGATGTACTGCAAACAGATACAATAGAGCTGCTGATAACAGACATACAAATGCCCAGGATAAATGGCCTGGAGCTTATTAAGTCTTTATCCAATCCGCCGTTCCTGATATTTGCCACTGCTTTCTCCAACTATGCCATTGAAGGGTATGACTTAAATGCTGTAGATTTTTTACTAAAGCCCATATCCTTTGAACGCTTTTTAAAAGCAATCAACAAAGCCAAAAAGGATATTGATCAGAAAAACGGGGAGGGCCCGGCGGTAGCAAACAACAAGCAGCAGGTGCAGCATCTTTTTGTAAAGGACGGCCAACGGTTATCCAAAATACTTTTTGAGGATATCCTGTACATTGAAGGAATGAAAGACTATATCAAGATAGTCACCAAACAAAGAAACATCGTTACCTATATGCGTATGAAAAGCATTGAGGAAGTGCTGCCCGAAAGCCAGTTTATCCGCATACATAAATCTTACATTATTCATGTTCCTGCAATTAAGTCGGTGCTTGGCAATTCCATTGAGCTGGTAAATAATGAGTCCATCATTATTTCCAAACAGCATAAACAAATGCTGATTGAGAAATTGGGTATAGACGGTAAAAATAAATAGCAGCAGCTGCGCTGCGCACCTGTTAAATAAGCAATTCCATTTAGCTATATAGCTGTCGGTTAGCATTACCACGTAATACTAAGGGCTTTTTTGTTTCCTGTTATCGCCCCCTCAAAAATCTCCGTTATTCCTTTGTTGGAACAAAAGCTATCATTATAGAAATCCCTTCATGCTCTTTTATGAGCTAAAATGAACAAACTACGTTACCCTTTTATTTATATCTTAATTAAGTACCCTCAACATATCCTATACAATGCCCCTTAATAAAATTGCTACGCACCATCGGCAAAATAACCTGGCAGTTGCCAATAATATCTCCCAAGGCGGAGTATCGATGCCCGCGGTAGATCCTATACAAAAAATAAAATTGTTCTCAGGGGAACCTATTCAACGCGTAATTAATACTTCTACAGATGAAGTAAGTGACAATGTAAAGAATAAACGGGGGCAAAGTGTGGTTAGGGCGTCATGCGCATACGTAGAGTTATATCTTAACGGTGTTAAGAAAGGATTTGGAGCAGCGCAAAGTCAGGATTCCGGAGGAGAGGGGTTTTTGCATGCTGAAAAAATTGCTTTGCAAAAAGCCATTGCGAATGCGGGGATTGCTGATAAAAATTACACAGGCAGCCCGGAAAGCGCAGCCAAAGATATGAGTGGTCAAGTTGATCGAATTGATATTTATTCAGAACTTCCGGCTTGCGGGGTATGTAGTGAGTATTTAGAGAAATTAGATAGCACATTTGGTGGCGCGGTGCCTATAAACTTTATATATTCTGACATGTTCGAGGGGTATTATAATAAGGGTGCAAAAAGGAATAGGATGTGGGAGGCATACTTTTATAGTATTGGCCTGAGGAAAGATCCGCCAACTGCTGAAGACTGATGTAAAATACCTTTAAAAATCTACATCCGACATTTCACAGAACCGAATATATTCATCTCTGACTTACACATAATGCTCATCCCCCTGCGCTTTTTACTAATTGCTGGAATCATGCCTGCCCCTGCCAGCCCCTTTTCCGCAAACGCTTATTACCACCATATCTAAACGAAATAGTATTTCATTGTAGTAAACCTTCACTTTCGTCTAAAAGAGTTTTTCCGGCAAATGCTTTATACGAGTTTTGAGTCATCAAAGCAAGAATGATCATCGTTGAAGAAACAACAGTAACAACAGGAATGATCTTTTTTGACAGATGAAACAAGATCTTATAAAAATGGAATTTGGTTGTGGCGAACAGCAATCTTGTCTAAAAGAATTTTTCAGATCTGCGGTTTGCCGGAATTTCACGAAACAATCGAAAACGAAATATAATCATGGAAATTAAAAATTACAGCACGGTATCTAACTCCTTCTATAAAGTGGTGCATGCCGAAGCAACAATAGAAGAGCTGATCAGCGCCATAAAAGCCGCGGATTTATCTGTGCCGGAAAAATATGCGTACCAGGCTTTTTGTTACGCCATGATGGCAAAGGAAGCTACCGGGTTGTTGCAAAAAGGAAAATACATCCAGCAGTACGGCGAGTTTATCGGTAAATCCATTGTGATTAAAAGTGACTGCTATGAAGCAAGGCTGATGCGCTTTATTGTGGAAAAGAGGCTGACGGAAGTGGAGTTTGTAAGCCATAAGCAGGTAGACATGGAGTTTCTGGCGGCCAATGTGAGTTCAATAAAAGATGATTGTTTAAAGCACATCACCTTAAAAGCCCTGGCAAATGTATAAGGAAGCATTTTTTAGCCCGTTTAAGGAACACCAGCACTCGGTTATTGTTGATGCTACCCAGTCAAAGAACTATACCTACAGAGAAGTGTACGACCAGGTTTCCGGTATTGCCGCCGATATTGAAAAGTTGCGGATTGCAAGGCATACCATCATTGTAATATACGGGTACAAGAATGCGTTCAAATCGCTGCAGTTGTTCTTTTCCTGTTTGAAATGTGATCTTATTCCCTTTATCGTGGAAGCAGGTAACCTGTCTAAAATTACAGATCTGAAGTTCAGCGGAATATTCTCGGAAGCGCCCCTTGCAGACAGCCTGGTTGAAAAAGCAGACGTGCAGGTTATACAGGACGCTTACCTGTACTACAATATACACGACGATGTTTATGTAGGAGATGAAAACGATCTGCTGATCGTTTCGAGTTCAGGAACAACTGCCGGCACGCCTAAGAAAATATTGCTGGGTAAAAAGCAAACCATTGCCAACATACAATCAAACCGGGAGGCACTGGCTATCACGAAGGAGGATGCGACTTTGATACTATTGCCGGTGTCGTACTCTTATGGCCTTATTGCACAGTTTTTAACGCATTTCTTTACAGGCGCCAGGATAGTATTGGGTGAAAGATTATTGGGAGTGTTGCAGCTGCCGCAGCTTTTCCAGCGGCACCAGGTAACAAATGTTTTTATGACGCCGTTGCTGGCCCGGCTGATACTGTACTACTACCAGAAAATACCGAAAATAAAAAATAACCTGCGGTTTATAACACTGGGCGGCGACAAACCGCACCCGCCCACTTTTCAAAAAACATTCAAGCTTTTCAATTGCCCCATATACAGTACTTACGGGTTGGCGGAGGCCGGGCCCAGGGTGGCTACCAATAAGTATGCAGAGGCGCCTTTGCCTGGCAGGGAGTTGTGTATAGGAAGTGTAAATCCCGGCATTACAATTAAGCTGGCTGCAAGCGAAAAATACCAGGAAAAATACAGCGATACGCCCATTGGCTATTTGCAGATAAGCAGCCCCTCTATATACTTGGGGTACATAAAAGGCAATGAGCTGCATAAACCCCCGTCCGATACAGTGCTCACTACAAAGGACATTTGTATAAAAAAAGAGAACCGGGTTTTTGTGCTGGGCAGGGAAGGCGATTTCATAGAATACAAAGACAGGATCATCTGGTTTAACAGCCTGTCGGATGAATTGTACCACGCCCCGGAAATTTTAAAAGTGAGCATCCGGAAAGATAAAGACGATAAGCTGGAGATAGGCATATTCCACAGGAATAAGATCACTGTTCCGGATATACAGCAGGTGCTGAAAGATAAATACGATCTGCATGAAGGCGATAATTATTACCTGAAGCTGATAGAGTTCAATAATACCTATTATAAATGAACCCTCTTGTTTTCATAGCTGAAGTAATGCCGGAAGCCGGCAAAGACAAAATAAACGCGCTGCGCGGTTATTTCAGCGATGAAATAGTGAACAGGCTGGATAAGTCGCCCGGGCCGGGGCACCGGTTAAAACGGGTTACTTCCAGGATGATGCTTGTACGGATATTCAATGAGCTGGGACTGGAAACATCCAGGCTAAAGGGCCTGCATTACAACCCGCATGGGAAACTGGTAACAGACACAGGCAAGCCGCATATATCTATCTCCTATAGCACCAACATAGTGGCCTGCGTGGTAAGCAGCAGTAAAGTAGGTATAGATGTGGAGGACACCTGTTACCAGCCTGCCGCCAGGAGCGTGGATTTGCTTGAAAAGCTGACAAAAAGGAAGATAAAGGATCAACTGGATTTTTTTTCGCTGTGGACACAAATAGAATCCATCGCCAAGCTGTACGACGACAAAGGTCTTGCAAAGATTTTTTACGGCGGTTTGCTATCGGAAAAACATTACACCAGGCAGTTTCTTTTTAAAAATAAATACATGGTATCTATCGCATCTGCAACACGTTTGAATGCAACAGGCCAGGTAAAAACCTTGATGATATGACAACCACAGATTTCGATACATTAAAACCCGCGGCATTACTGCCCCACAAAGCGCCAATGCTGTTGGTAGACCGGGTGCTGCACACAGATTTTAAAGACAGCATTACAACGGAAACAGTAATACGTGAAGATCTCGTTTTTCTGAAAGGGCATTTTCCGGATTACCCGCTGTTGCCCGGGGTATGCATTCTTGAAGCAATGTTCCAGGCCTCCGGCATCCTGACCAGGGTGGCCTCCCTGGACGAGGCAGCGCCGCAGGAGCGAAAGCGGATCGGCAAGGCGGTAAAGGTAAAATCGGCGGTTTTTTACAAAGAAGTGCTGCCGGGAAGCAGGTTGGTCATTACATCTGAACGCATCAATAATATATTAAACTTCAGCGAGTATAAAGTAATCGCTACGGTAAATGGTGAAACGGTATGCAAAGCTGAAATAACCTTATCTATTGGTATATGAAAAGCAATACAAAAATACTGGTAACAGGCCTGGGCAGCATATCAGCCCTGGGCTACGGCGCAGCCGCCGCGTGGCGGAAAATGGTAGCAGGTGAAGATGGGATTACGATAAAGGCCGATTGGGAGCATGCGGGTATACACCCCCAGTTTTTTGGAGAAACACCTGCAGTGGAATTTGACAGTGAGGTAAAATGGGACGACCGCTTTCCGCCGCAACAATACTCAAAGCTTGGCATGCTGGCGTGCAAAAAAGCCATCGACGATGCGGGCATTATGCTGGAGGCGTCGGACAATGAAATAGGATTGGTGATAGAAACCAGCCTTGGCGCCACTGCTTCTGTTGAAGATTACCTGTACGACCTGTACCGCCACGGGCTGCAGAAAATAAGCCCGGTAAAGTTTACAAAAACAGTAGCCAATACAGTGCTGGGCGATATTTCAAGAATATTCAAATTAAACGGTCCCAGCTCGCTGATATATAATTCAAACAGCATTACCTATGGTTTTGACCTGATCAGGAAAGGGGTGGCCGAAATAGTGATATGCGGCGGAGTAGACCACTATACTGAGTATAGGATATTGAGCGAGCAGGAAAGCAACCGCCTGGTACGGGTAGCCTGTCATTCCAATGCACGCAGCGCAGCTGCGGGTGAAACAGACAGGCGGCGGAACATCCTGGGAGATGGTGCGGCCTTCATAGTACTGGAAAGCGAAGCAAGCGCCGTGCGAAGAGGCGCCAGGAAGTATGCGGAGCTGGTAGAATACCACAGCTGTTTCGATTACCGGAATATAGAAGATACCACGCAGCGGTCCGCAGATGTTGTTGAAGGCGCTATTGATGCGCTAAGACCAATACTGCAGCCAAAGGAAAAGGTTGCTTACCTGAGCGCCTATACAACCGCCGGCCAAATGGAAAGTAACGAGCGGCATGTATTGAACCGGCTAAGCAGGAGTAATGAAACCTACAGCCTGCAGCATAAAGCATATACCGGCGACATGAAATCTGCCAGCAGCATAATGGGCGCCAGCATTGCAAGCCAGATACTTTATAACAACCAGTTTCCCGTACAGGAGGCTTTCGGGAATAACCCTTCGGATTTCGGGTATGCGCTGGTAAATACCGCGCACGAAGGCGGCGGCAGCTCTCACCTGTTACTCAGAAAAACACTTTAAATCAGCAAATATGAAAAATATTCTTATCACCGGCGGTTCCAAAGGAATTGGAAAGCAACTGGTAAAAGCATTTGTGGAGCGGGGGCACCAGGTCATATTCACCTATCAATATTCGGCGGAAAGCGCCCATAATTTAGTGGCTTCGCTGAACGCAGCAGGTTTCCCGCATGTAACGGCATTTAAATGTGATATGGGTAATGATGAAGAAGTGAAAGCGCTGTTCAGGGAGCAACGGGATATTTTGAAGGAGGTGGATGTGCTCATCAACAACGCCGGTATCAGGGACAGTAAGCTCAATGCCAATCCCAAGCCGTTTATCATGACGCCATCAAAAGAGTGGTGGGAGGTAATGTACAATAATATGAACGGCGTAATCAATACCTGCCGCGCAGTGCTGCCCTCAATGATAAAAAGAAAAAGCGGGAGGATCATTAATGTAACATCATTGGCGGGAATCAAAGGTAACCCGGGACAGTCGGCCTATGCCGCCTCCAAAGCTGCCATCAACTGTTTTTCAAAATCACTGTCAAAAGAAGTAGGCGGTATGGGCATCATTATCAACTGCGTGGCCCCGGGGTTTATAGAAACAGAAATGGTGGAGAACCTGCCTGATAAATATGTGACCGGCAGGGTAGGTAACAGCTTGCTGAAAAGAATGGGTACAACCGACGAGATCTCCAACCTGATCACATACCTGGCGCTGGAATCGCCCGAATTTTTGATCAACCAGGAAATTGTTATAGACGGAGGCATGAACTAGCGTGTTTCCACCCGATCCAAATAAATAAAACATTAACCGATGAAAAAGAGAGTTGTTGTTACTGGTATAGGCGCCATCTCATCATTAGGCAACAATGTAGCCGAAATGACTGACAGCCTTGAAAATGGCAGGATAAAATATGATACCGTTCCCCAGGACCGGTTTCCCACCAGCCATAAGTTGTTTGCCAACAACAGGGGATTTATGATGGATTACAGCTTGTATAAACACTCCTGGGAGAAAGATGTGTCCATTATGAGCGAAGTAGCGGTTAAATGTATCAGCGAAGCCCTGGAAAGCGCTCACCTGTGCGAAGAGCAGCTGCAGCAGCACATGGCAGGGTTATGCCTGGGAACATCCGTAGGGGCCAGCTTTCCCATATTGCAGCGGATAAAGAAGACGGTAGAGAAAAGTGAAGACGATTACGAGCTGGCGCTGTATTCAACGCCGAAAATATTGGGCAAAATAGCCAGGGCGTTTAAGCTCAGGGGATATGTTTCGGCTATTTCCACCGCCTGTGCATCCGGTACAAATTCAATAGGAAGAGCGTTTGACCTGGTTGAAAACGGGAAAGCGGAAATTATGATAAGCGGGGGCATGGATATTTTCACCGAGCTGACTTATACCGGGTTTAATTCCCTGCTCGCCATCTCAAAAACAAAATGCAAACCTTTCAGCAAAACAAGGGATGGCATGTCGCTGGGCGATGCCTGCGCCATCCTGGTACTGGAAAGCCTTGACTCGGCGCTTGCGAGGGGAGCGCACATCTATGCGGAAATAAAGGGCTACCATATATTAAATGAAGCCTACCACGCTACAGCGCCCCACCCCGAAGGCAAGTATGCGCTCAAGTGCATGAAGCAGGCCCTGGCCTATGGCGGCATGAGCGAAGAGGACGTAGACTACATTAATGCGCATGGAACCGGTACCGGTAAAAACGACGGCGCGGAGCTAAAGGCTTGTGAGGCGCTTTTGCAGGAAAAGAAATCCAGGACCTACGTTGGCTCCACCAAATGCCTTACCGGCCATACCCTGGGCGCAGCAGGCAGCATAGAGGCTGTTATCAGCATTCTTAGCATGCGGCACAGCGCATTGTATGCAAACTACGACGCCACGGATCTGCCGGAGTCAGAAAAAATAGAATTTGTCACGAAAAACAAATCCGGCGTCCCGCTAAACACGGTGCTGTCAAACTCCTTCGGGTTCGGCGGAAACATGGCCAGCATTTTATTAACTAAATATAATAACTAAAAAAACTGATAATCATGGAACGCAATTTAATTGAACAAAAAACTAAGGAAATACTGATTAATGTATTAAACCTTAAACAAACTGTTGAAGAATTATCCAATGAGCAGCCGCTCTTCGGCAACGATGAAAACCCGGGACTGTTTGACGACTCCCTGGCTGTTCTGGAAGTTACCTCCGTACTGATGGCTGAATTTGAGCTGGAAGCTTCAGATTTCGGAGAAGAAAGCTTCAAAACCATCGGAACGCTGGCAGGGCGCATTTATGATGTACTGCACCTGGCAGTGGTATAAGCCTCATCACCATTTTTAACTTTTAAAAACAAATTAACATGCAGGAATTAAGCATTGTGCAGCTGGAGGTACGTCTTGAAATGACTGCCGAAACTGCGGACAACTGCGGCTTCACCGGTTGGGGCGTACCCAACCCGCCGGATGGCACCGTTGTAATGTAACAGCAAATCATCATTCTATTCTATTTCTTAACATTTAAAAAACAAATTACCATGAAAGAGTTAAGCATCGTACAGCTGGAAGCCCGCCTGGAAATGGCTGCTGCCGCCGACATCACCATCAACTGCAACTAAGCAGAACCGCTTACGCACGGTAAGCGCATTAAAACAAGCAATTCATTAACCACTTAAAAACAAAATTACCATGAAAGAGTTAAGCATCGTACAGCTGGAAGCTCGCCTGGAAATGGCAGCCGCTACCGACATCACAGTTAACTGCTAATCAAAAGCAGCCTGTAACCGGCGAAAAACACTCGGAATCTATTTATAACAATCTAAAACCGATTACCATGCAAAAGCAAGGCGTCGCACAAACCGGAGCAATAACCGCTTCTGTTGATAATAGGTGTTATAAGTTGTTGGGAAGAGCTGGTGTCAGTGTATGTTCCCCGGGAATTTATGATCACTAATGTTGGGCATTTCGCATAATGCCCAACATTTTCACCCTTTTAACCTGTTATTATATGAATTTGAATAAATTAAAAACAGCTAATTCCTTGCTGAACTATAATTACACACTCTCCTGTGTGTCCGGCAATGAATTTGTTCTTTCTTATGAAGGAAGGTACTATAAGATAGGCGAATTCATGTACCGGATTTTAAGGGAAGGAAAAAAGGCTGCTCACCTGGAGGAGCTGCTGGCCCGCCTTGGTAATGATGCGGAGCTTAGCCTGGCTACCCTTAAAGAAGTTATAGAAACAAAGGTGCTGCCGGTATTCAATGTTGCGGAAGAAAACGGCAAAGACTTTTCCGGCGGCTTCTGGGTAAAAAAGCAGGTCCTCAGCTCGGGGCAATCTGCCACACTGGCTAAGCCCCTGTCTTTCCTGTTTGGAAGATCGTTTTATCCGCTGTTCATTCTCCTGTCGGGCATAAATATAGCGTTGTACTACCAGGTGAACAGCAAGGTTGCGGGCCGGTTTATCCCGCAGGGTTATGAAATGCTTACCTGGATCGGCTCTTACTTTTCCCTCTTCTTCATCATGTTCCTGCATGAGCTAAGCCACGCAGCGGCTGCCATTAAATCGGGCATAAAAGCCAGGAGCATTGGCCTGGGATTTTACACAATCATGCCCGCTATGTATACCGACCTCACAGATATATGGAAACTGCCCAAAGCCGGCAGGGTAAAGGTTAACCTGGCAGGTATTTTTATTCAGCTCATCATCGGCATTGGTATTGCTGCCGCACTGAACATTGTTGCAAACGGTGTTGTTCAAAGCCTTTTATGGAAAATATATTTTTTCAATACCTGCCTGGTTATTATGAACCTGGTGCCGTTTCTGAAGCTCGATGGTTATTGGGTGCTGTCTGACCTGCTGGGAGTACCTAATTTAATACAAACATCCAACAAGCTGCTATTGGATGCAGTTACCAAAAAAGATCCGTTTGAAGAGCGCAAACATGCTGAAATCAGCTTCAAAAAAATTATCCTTATCGTATTTACCATGTTGCGCGTATTGTTTATTGCCGGCGTTACAGTTTCGGCATTCACCTTCATCTATGTATCTATACTCAAAACAGTTACCCTTATTAAGTACATACCGTACCTGAGCTTTAATTTACAAACAGCCCTGGAGTTGCTTAAACGTGCTGCCTCCATTGTTATTATATCACTGTTTACCCGCAAATACAGGAAGCTATTTTCCAGTGTCATTCTAAAAAGAGTAAGATGGTACAGAGCATAAATAAAAGTGCGGCAGAGTGCCTGGTATTTTTTAATCCGCTCAGTTCCGACAGCCGGTTCTGGAAAAGTACCATACCTAAAAGATTATTGAACCGGTTTGAAGTAGTTTTTTATGAATACCCCGGTTATAATAGTCCTTTTATAAAGCTGAACAGCTTTAATGAGCTTGCCCTGTATGTGAACGACCAGGTACTGAACAAGATTGAAAAGCCCGTTCACCTGATCGGGTATAGTTATGGCGGGCTGCTGGTGCAGCATTTATTAAACCTGAAACCTCATAACGTTAAGTCGGCTATTTTGGTAGCCTGTGCCAATAAAATACTGCCAAGGGATAAGGAGATATTGTCTGTGCTGAAAAAGCTGAGTGAAATTGACATGT
The DNA here is from genome assembly GCF_035761305.1 of Chitinophaga sp. GTDB lineage: Bacteria > Bacteroidota > Bacteroidia > Chitinophagales > Chitinophagaceae > Chitinophaga. The sequence continues at coordinate 94,929 of NZ_DASTRI010000050.1, forward strand.
ATTTGTTTTGCCGGGTACTGACGCTGCTTTCACATGGGTATGCGGACATTAACAGGAACCCGCTGCTGGGACTGCAAAAGTTCTCAAACCTGAGGCTGACAATACCAGACAGCATGCCTGTGCTGCAGCAGATCAACCATATTTTACATACATCAACTATTACCATTCAGCAGCAGGCCACCAGCATATTGTTGCTGTACGGGTCAGAAGACCGGATGATTGACACGGACACGCTGAACAGCTTTAACGAACACCTGGAAAACCTGTGCTGTAAAAAGCTGCACGGTGAAGCGCACATGATGAACCCTGTAAAAATGTTCTACCACATTAATCAATTCCTAAAAAAACAGCAATATGAATCCAACAAAGTTACGGCTGGATATATTTGAAGAGAGCAAACAGGAATTAAGAGCGTCTTTTGAGAAAAAATGGCAGACCAACGACCTGCAAACATTCCAGTTTCTTTCAGCCAACCTGGCTAAGTGCTTGCCCTCCCTGCCGGTTGCACAGCACAAAAGCATTTATTTTGATATTATGTCTTACCGGGTATTACAGCATATCGATACGCAGTTCAGCGCCCAATTCAGCGGGATAGATGATTTCAATGAGTTTGATTATGAAACAATAAAAAAGCACCTGCCGGCTTTGTTTGTTTCTTATCACTCAGGATCATACCGGTCTGCAATAGCATTCCTGGTTAAGTATAATATTAATGTAGTGCTGATTGCCGACCCTATTGCATATAAGCACCACCTGGATAAAATGACGGAACAGTTCCTGCTGGTGAAAAACACTTTTAACTCCACCTCAGAGCTGATCATATACCCGGCTGATAAGTCGGACCTTACCATACAAATCATGGACAAGATGCGGAAAGGGTATTCGGTGCTGGCTTATGTAGATGGCAATGCAGGAGCAAACGGGTATTTTAACCGGGATAACAGCCGGAAGATCCCTTTTTTCGGCCAGCAGATTTTCGTAAGAACAGGGCTGGCAACACTTTCTTTTTACCTGAAAGCTCCCATTATTCCTATGCTGTCTTTTTATGACGGGCAGCTGAAACCCAGGTGGAATATATACGACCCGGTTTTTCCGCCAAAAGGAGAAAGAACGCCCGGTGATTATGTTGAAAAAAGTACGCGGTACCTGTATGCAATACTGGAGAAAGCGCTGGAGAAATATTATGTGCAATGGGAAGGCTGGCTTTTCCTGCACCGTTACCTGGATATTGAATCCTTTAGCGGCATAAGTGCGGATGCCGCGGCTCCCGATGCAGCTGCGGTTGTGATCAATGACAATGTGGGGCTTTTTGTTTTTGACGATAAATATTATGCGCTGAATAAGGAGAACTACAAGCTGCTGGAAATAGGCGCCGATGTTTTTGATCTTTTTGATAAAAGAGATATGAATGCCATTATTGAAAGGCCGGCATCGGATATTCATTTATTATACAAAAACGGGTTTTTAAAAAACAGCACCACTGCTGCCTGACCACCATGAATTTTAATTTTTAAATCAACAATCAATACTTATGCAACATACGTACCTGAAAGCATGTTTTACCGCCGCGTTGATGCTGGTAGCCTGCCAGGCCTTTTCACAGCGGAACTGTACCCTGCGGGTGAATGTGAGAAACGTACTGATTAACAAGGGCAATTTTTATATCGCCCTGTATAACAATGAAAAGGGTTTTTTAAAAACTCCCTATTCAAAGATTAAACTGCCCGCCAGCCGCATCAGGAATACTGTGGTGTTTCCCAGGCTGCCGGCAGGTGAGTATGCAGTTACTATTTTCCAGGATTTAAATGATAACAGAACGCTGGATAAGGTAATGTCGGTACCCGTGGAGCCGTATGGCCTCTCCAATAATGTAAGCGCTTATCCTACCTATGCCAATACAAAGTTTGCATTAACAGGCCAGGCGGCAATAACAATTAGTTTGAGGAATTAATTATTTTCTCCACCCATTTGCTGGTTTCATCTACCAGCAATGACATCACATCTTTTTTCCCTGCCTTAAAGGAGTGATCTGCTCCTTCAAGTTTCACCAGGGTGGCTTTTTTCAAGGATGCACATACGGCTTCAATCAGGTCCCAGGTAGCCAGGGTATCTTTGCTGCCTTGCAAAAAAAGCATGGGTATTTTCAGCGCCTTCAAATGGTCGGCGCGTTCAGTAGCAGGCTTGCCTGAAGGATGAAGCGGGAAACCATAGAAAACAATACCATTAACAGCATTATCGGGGTGGGCGGCAAGATACTGTGAGCTCATTCGTCCTCCGAAGGATTTGCCGGAAGCAAACAGCGGCAGTTTGGGATTGAGCGCGCGTGCCTTTTTAATAGCCGCTTCTATTGTTATGTGGGCAATTGCCGGGGAGTCAGGCCTGCCTTTTTTGTTTTCGGCAAAAGGGAAATTAAACCGCAGGGTGGCAATGCCGGCTCCTGAAAGCGCATTGGCCAGTGTTTCCATAAACAAATGATCCATACCCGCACCTGCGCCATGCGCCAGCGTAAAAATGCACTTAGGCTTTTCAGGAGCAATGTACTTCGCTGAAACAGTGCCTGCTGAAGGTGAAACATCCAGTTTGAAAGATTGAGCGCTCATGGTGAGGTAAAGTTAGAAATTGCCGACGGAAATGTATCATTTACCAGGCACAAAACTTCGTCGTACCTTCCTGTAATGATCTTACATGAATTTCCTGATCTTACCTGGCTGAAGCGCCAGATTGCGCAGGGGTTCAGCAACCGGTTGGGATGGGGCAACCTTCCGCTGGATGTTGAAGGTTTTCCCAGTGTTATCATTCATACAAAGGTGAGTGAATGTTTCCGCCCTGATATTAAAGGACCGTTTTCTTTTTTTCTGAATATACGGGGGAGCGCCTTATGCAGCGTAGACCGGCAAACAACCTGCATCAATGAGGACAACTATTTTGTCAGTAACCGCTCTCAATTGTATACCCTGCAGGTAGAAGAAGGTACCGGCGGCGCTGAAACCTTTAACATTCATTTCGGGGAATTTTTCAGCGAATCTGTTCTTAATTCCCTGGTAACTCCAACAGACAGCATACTGGATGCAGGCACTGAAAAACAATTATCTCCTGTTGTATTCTTTAACCAGCTGCACCGCCGGGATGCAACTTTCAATGCCCTGATCCAGGGAATCATAACTTCGTATACGGAAACAGGATTTAGCATGCTGCGGTTCCAGGAGCAGCTCACAGCCCTTTTATCCTATCATTTGCAGCAGCACCGCCACATTGCTGAAATTGTAAATAACCTGCCGCCTGTGAGGAAGGCCACGCGCGTTGAGCTGTACAAACGCCTTTCCCGCGCTATGGACGTACTTCGTTCGGGCTTTTGCGGAGAGATAAGACTGGACCAGCTTGCAGGGGAAGCCTGTCTTTCCAAGTATCATTTTTTGCGGTTGTTCCGCATGGCCCATGGCATGTCGCCTTATCAATATATTCAGCACCTGCGGATTGAAAAAGCCAGGGCCTTACTGGCAGGTTCAAACATATCCATAACAGATCTTGCGGAGCGGCTGGGATTTGAGAACAGCCAGTCTTTCAGCCGCCTCTTTTACCAGCGGACGGGCCTTTATCCCACCCAATACAGGCTCCGGGCAAAATAGCAACTTTGGTTATCGGATGGTACGCCAGACTTCAGAACTTTGTGCTCTCATACGATCCGACTATGTACAAACCTGTTTTTCGCACAACTGCAATCCTGCTCGCTGCCTGGCTCTTATTGCTCGGCATATTGTCAATACGGGGATTTTTTGCCGATTTTTCCAGTTTGCCTCCACGGCTGATCTTCGCCTTGCTGACGCCTTTACCTGTGGTGCTGCTCTTTATGCGGTCCCGGAGGGGCAAGCAGCTGTTGCATCAAATCCAGCCCCAATGGCTGATCTATCTCCAGTCATTTCGCATCCTGGTTGAAGTAGCCATATGGTTGCTTGTACACAATGGATTGCTACCTGTACAAATGAGTTTTGAAGGGCGTAATTTTGATATGCTTACCGGTTTGTTAGCCTTCCCTGTGGGCTACTATTGTTTTGTAAAGAAAACCTGGCCTCCGGTTGCAGCGCTGTTATACAATATTGCCGGTCTTGCGCTGCTATTAAACATCGTTGCTGTTTCCACCTTATCCATGCCTACCCCGCTGCGTGTTTTTCACAACCAACCCGACAGTTCGCTGCTGACAACATTCCCTTTTATTTACCTGCCGGGCCTGTTGGTGCCCTTAGCGTATACGCTTCATATCCTTTCCCTTTTGCAATGGAGGATGCATCGTAGTTTAGCACAACAGGCAAAATCGGCCGGGGCGCATTAACTTTTATAAATATTAGTGCAACAACAGTCTTTCAACTTTTTTAATGCCCCATCACTGCATTACAAACAAACCAGCGGGCGGCCGCCTTTTGCAGTTCGCTGTAATCAGGGTTGTCGCCTGCAGCCCAGGCAATAATCCCATCGGGGCGTATGAGCGCGGCGCTTAAGCCCAGTTGTTCTTTTGCCCGGCCTGAAATATACTTTACCTGGTTGCCATATTCACCTGCCAAAGTTTTAAGTGAAGCATTGCCGTTGAAATCAAGCAGTATTCCCTGGCCACCGTGCATTAACCCGCCAATTCTTGTACCGTCTTCAAACTCGAAGTTAGGAACGCTGTGCCCTGTGAGCGGGTGGCCGCCACCAAGATGGTAGCGGGTGAAAATGCCCCATACTCTTCCTGCAAAATAAGTGGCGCCATCGCGCGTATGCATAAGGTCGCGGATAATTGCATGCAGCGCGCGGGCATGCGGCGTTGGTTTCATAATTGCCACCTGGGCGCGCGACCAATCCAACACCTGTGCGCCAATTGGGTGCCGTTCAGTATAATAGCTGTCTAACAGGCCTTCCGGCGCTTTCTCCCGGACGGTGGCGGCAAGCTTCCAGCCCAGGTTCATAGCATCCCCCAGTCCAAGGTTAAGGCCCTGGCCTCCGAGCGGTGAATGAATATGCGCGGCATCGCCGGCTAAAAGTACCCGCCCGTTACGGTAGGTTGTGGCCTGCCTTGCACGGTCAGTCCAGGTAGTTGCAACATGCAGCGCGCTGATAGTAACATTGGTGTTTGAAATACGGCGTAGTACCTCCTGCACGTGTTCAAGCGTGACAGGTTTTTCTGAATTATGAAATGCCCCGCCGTCAAAATCCTGGATCATCACATAGCCGGGCTGGGATTGAAGGTACATGCCTGTTGCTGTCATGTTCCGGCCTGGTTTGAGCTTTTCGGGGTCGGCAATGTCGGCCTTAATACTGTAGCCGGTAAATTCCGGCTCTGTGCCGGCGAATTCAAAACCACCCATCTTGCGGACAACGCTACGGCTTCCATCGCAACCTACGAGCCATTTACTTTGAAAAGATTGGTCACCTGCCTGCACTGTCACCCCGTTCCCGGTTTGCTGAAAGCCGGTAACCGCATGCCCGCGCATAATTGTTACGCCCAGTGTTGCTGCGCGGCGGGCCAGCACGGTTTCAAGCTCCTTCATTTCAGATATTAAAATGGCGCCAGTGGAGCTTGGCAGGCGATACTTCCACTGTGAAGCGTCAATATCGCCGTCATGAAATGGAATACCGGCAAAGTGTCCTGCCTGGCGGCGTGGGCCGCTTACTGCATTTGAGTGGGGGTTTTTAAGGTGTTTATGCACCTCCAGCTCTTTTAGTAACCCACGGCGGTAAAGCGCCTCAATGGTAGGAGCTGAGAGTCCCCGTATGCCAAAAGGAAGCTGCTTCAATGGTGAGTGCGGATGCGCTGCCTTTTCCAGTATCAGTACTGAACATTTAGCCAGGGCCAGCTCACAGGCAAGGAACAGGCCTACCGGCCCTGCGCCGGAAATAATTACATCGTGAATAGCATGATTTTGTGCGGATTTTGTGCTTCCGGGTATGGTGTTCATATAGAATAATTGAAGCACAAAATTCCGGAATGCGTCTGCGTCAGGCTTGTATAAATGCGACAAAATCGTTGCTTACAACCCGTTTTCCTTTCTTTGCTTTTCGTGCGAATGCCGCCGGCGTAGTGCCGCTGTAGCGTTTGAACTCCCTGCTCAGGTGGGATTGATCGGTATAGCCCAGCTCATGCGCCAGGCCCGCAATATTGGAATCGGGGTTAAGCCATAATTGGTTCCGCACCTGCTCAAAGCGCATGAGGCCCGACACGTCTTTAACAGTATAGCCGGATGATTGCTTGAAGTTCCTTTCCAGGGTACGAACCGTAGCATGCGCCGCTGCTGCTACCTGGCTTACCGGCATGGTGCCGTTTGCTTTTCTCATCGCCACTCCCGCTTTGAACAGCATACTGTCAACAGCAATATGCGACCGCGCGTCCAGGAAATACGCTTTTACCTGCGCCAGCGCCTCCGCTATCCTGCCAGCCTGCATATACTTATCCAATGTGGATTGCAGTTGCGCAATAGGGTGCTCAAATACGCGTACTCCATCTTTCCCTGATGGTAGTCCCAGTAAATCGAATACGGTCCAGGGAAAGCACCTGATGCCAATGATCTCTAAATAATTTTTCGCGTAAAAAAGAACAGGCTGATTGAGCAGCCCTACCATAAACGGCGATGGCAATGGCTGCAGGCTTCCATTGTAAGCAATGCTGCAGGTGCTCCCGAAATGAAAAATAATTTCCGCGTAGCCATCGGGTAGTACTTCAAAACCCGATTGTTGCGCTCCGAAATTTCTTTTGTCGTACCAGAAGCATTTTATGGTATCGCGTAGCGCTTCAGGAGGTTCAAACTCTTGGTGCATTTTGAAAGATAGGATATTTCTGATGTTTATTGCACACTGGCGGTTAAGTGAATTCCATCCGTATCATCCAAACGCGCAATGATGCCCCATCCGTAAAAATAGTTAGCCAGCGCTATCAATATCTCGTTTTTACCTTGTTTCAACGGCAATTTCACAGTGGCATTTTCGATAGTGCACCGTCCCCTTGGGAATTTCTGATTGGGCGACCCGAACTGGTTCTTATCAACATATAGTGTTTGGCCGTTGATGAACATCCATATCTCGTCGCTGAAGCCAAGGTGCAGCAGGCGTTCCTGCGGCCGGTCGGAGTAGATCGTTGTTTTAAGCCAGGCCAGTCGCCGGCCATTGTTCACTACGCGGCCATATCTCCTGGTGAGGTTTACAATGCCCCTGTTTTCTGCCTTTATAGGGCTCCACCTGGTGGTGCTGTCAGGCAATTCATCTTTTGCGGTTGTGGGTCCCATGTAGGGCAATACCGGCACAACCTCTTTTCCATATGCAAAATCTGTTGCCGGACTTACCAGCCAGTTCCGCAGGTAGCGGGGATCGTTATAGGTAGAGATATATCCGGGCGCCGGATCCAGGTTTTCGACCACACCGGGCCGGATCACCAGGTTTGCCATTGTGACCCGTCCGCCAAAGAAAAAGATACCGCCTTCCGTGGTGCCGGCTTCCAGCTCAGGCACTATCATCGCAGGATGTTCCATATCATTTACGTATGCTTTCATCTGCTTTCCTGATACAACGAGTTTTACGTGGTTCCAGCCGGGAATGTTAAGTTTTGCGCCGGCCTGGTATTCATCCGTCAGATCCCAGAGGCTCATACTATCCAACATAGCAGCGTATTGCAATGTGGTCCGGCTTTCTGGTGAGGTGGCGCCAAAATACCGGAGGTAGAAGTTCTCGCCGGTTTTCCTGTCGTCCGACAAACGGAAGCAAATGCCGGGGAAGCCTTCGCCCAGCGCTACGTCGTACTCGATGGTGCCGTTCGAGAATTGCTGTCCCTTCACGAACAGTGGCGCCCCGTTTTTTATATGCACCGCTTCAACACCCCTGTTTGTGATAAACTCAGCGCCGGCCGTGTCATATTCCCAATATTGTGGCTGCATCGGTATCCTGATCTCAGCGGAAACTTTGGACCTGCTTTTCTGCGAAATGGCAGTTAAAGTAAACAGGGAAAGGCTGGCAAGAAGGAGGGAGGCTTTTTTGATTGTTCGTTTCATAATCTTAGTTTTTTAACTTTAGGTATCAACACAGCCAAGTTACACCGGCGGGTAGTTGCAGCGTTGTACAAGCGTGAGCCAAACCCGTGCAAAGCGGTGCAAGGCTTATTCAAATGAAAAATGGATAATAATAGCGGGGAATATTACCTGTCCCGGTGCCTTGAACGGATCGAAGCAGTATTTGGCCGGGGCGCCAGCGATCAATGGGCAACGTACGACTTCGAGAAATTGTCGGACGCCATCTATGATTGCACAGCGGTGCGCCTGAGCGTAACTACCCTCAAACGTATCTGGGGAAAACTAAAATACGACAGCGCGCCAACGATCACCACCCTTAACGCCCTGGCCCAGTTTGCCGGCTATGCTGATTGGAAGGACCTTACCCAAAGGCTGGACCAGCCGGATGAACCGGAGGCAACGGAAGTTATTGCCCCGCCGGGTAAACCTCCCCGGAAATCAAGGCGCCTGGTCCTGGGACTGGCAGGCGCCCTGGCACTTGCGGCTGTGCTTTGCTTTTTCTTTATGTCTGCCGGGGAGAAAGGCCGGCGTTATAATCCTGGCCAATTCGAGTTCAGCGCCAATAAAGTGATCACGGAAGGGGTGCCTAATTCCGTCATATTTAATTATACCGCCCGGGTGAGGCCGGAGTCTTTGTTTATTGTACAAACCTGGGATATGTCGCGCAAGACGTTGGTGGCAAGCAATAAGCATCAGCATTCTGCCATATACTACTACCCCGGTTACTTCAAAGCCAAGCTGGTCGCCGATGGCCAGATCGTGAAAACACATGACCTGTGGATCACCTCCGGCGGGTGGTTATGCCTTCTTGAAAATGAGCCGGCCCCTGTTTACTTCAAAAAAAAGGAATGTCAGCAAAACGGTGTTGTGGAGGTAAATGCGGCCATGCTCGAACGGCACGGTAACTTACCGGCCGGATCGCGGGTCCGTTTCTTCAACCAGCGTGAGATGCCCGGACTGATGAACGACAATTTTACGTTCGAAACCCAGCTGAAGAATGATTTTGACGATGGCTCCAATGCCTGTCATCATACAGAAGTGCTTATCCAGTGCAAAGACGATATTATCTTCATACCGTTGACCGCGAAGCCTTGCGTTGGCGACCTGCTGCTGTATTGCTGCGGGGCAAGGGTGGAGAGTAAGTCCGCCGACCTGTCGGGTTTCGGATGCGACCTGACGCAGTGGACATCGTTGCGGGTGGAGGCGGTTAATAAAACAGTAACGGTTTTTGTGAATAACAGGAAGGCATATACGTTGACTTTTCCGAATAGCCCGACGGAGATTGTGGGCGTGCAGTACCGGTTCAATGGTGCGGCGGCGGTGAAGGAAACGAGGTTCAGAAGCGGAGGGAAGGTGTGGGAGATGGATTAGGGGGGAGTCGTCATACTGTTTGCTGATTCGCTTACAGAAATAACATCAAAACGGCGTCCCGCAATGTTTTGATAATAAAGCTATGGATATTCTCATCCGCCAGTATCATGCAACCGCTATTACCGTTTCATTAGAAATGGCATCCGAAGCATAGGCTAAAGCAGCTTTAATAGAAATTTCAGTAAGATTTGGGTAAGCTTCAGGCAGGTCCTGTATAGAAGCCCCTTCTGACAGCCTTTGCAATATTAGCCCTACAGTAATCCGGGTGCCTTTGATAACAGGCTTACCTGACATAACACTCGCATTTGATTCTATATGCTCTTTGTAGTCCATAAGGTAATTTTTATCAGGGCAACATCTTCAGATCTACAAAATTTTGAGCGGACCGGCGGAAAAGGAGATAGGAGTAAAAAACAAAGGTCTTGCAATCGGCTGGTTTGCAAGACCTTGTAGCCCCGCCAAGAATCGAACTTGGATCTAAAGTTTAGGAAACTTCTATTCTATCCATTGAACTACAGGGCCATTCCCAATATCCCTCCGGCCAGGCCAAAAAGAAAAGGGAGTGCAAAAGTAAGTTTTTTCATCTCAAAATCCAACTGCCGCCGGTAACCGGCTAACCTATCATTTTAGCTGCCGGCAACCGGGCATAAACAACCAGCCTGATCAGCCTAATGTGCCTGAAAATATTGCTTTTATTGCAGGCGGGAAAAGCTTAGCTATCGCCGGCAGCTCCTTATAATGTAGCCACCACCCTCAATTATATATCCCCTCAATCACCGGCCGGTACTTCTCCAGTATCACCTTCCGTTTCAGCTTCAGGGTAGGGGTTAGCTCGCCGCCATCTACTGTCCATTCACGGGGCAGCAGCTCAAACTTTTTCAGCTGCTCCACATGGCTGAAAAACTGGTTGTACTTTTCCAGCGCCTGCTGGTACAGCTCTTTCACCTCCGGGTTGGCTATCAGCGACTCATTAGTGGTAACGGGAATGCCCCGTTTTTCGCACCAGCTTTTGAGGTTGGTGAACGATGGCACAATCAGGGCAGATGTAAATTTCTGATCTTCACCTACTACCATAATCTGTTCTATGTAGGGCGATTCTTTAAACTTGTTCTCAATAGGCTGCGGCGCTACAAACTTGCCGCCGGATGTTTTGAACAGCTCCTTTTTGCGGTCGGTGATCTTCAGGAACTTATTGTTCACAATCACGCCAATATCGCCGGTATGGAACCAGCCGTCTTTAATGGCGTCGGCGGTCATATCCGGGCGCTTATAATAGCCAATGGTAATGTTCGGGCCTTTACACAGTATTTCCCCGTCTTCCGCAATTTTTACGGTTACATTGCTGATAATAGGGCCTACGGTGCCAAACATCCGGTCGTGCTCTTCCACGCGGTTCACGCTGATCACGGGTGAGGTTTCCGTAAGGCCGTAGCCTTCCAGCACCGGGATGCGGCCGGCTGTGAACACTTTCAGCAGGCGTACCTGGCAGGCAGCTGCGCCGCTCACAATGGCCTGTATGTTACCGCCCAGCGCCTCCCGCCATTTTTTGAACACCAGCGCATTGGCAATGGAAAGCTGCAGGTTGTACCACCAACCCTGGTGCTTATTGATCTCATACTGCTTGCCCAGCTCAATAGCCCAGAAGAACAAAGCCCGTTTAATACCTTTCAGCTCCAGGCCTTTGGCCATGATTTTTTCATACACTTTTTCCAGCAGCCGTGGCACCGTGGTGAAAATGGTGGGCTTTACTTCCTTCAGGTTATCGGCAATGGTGTCCATATTTTCTGCATAGTAAATGGGTACCCCTGCTGTAAGATATACGTAGGTAACCATGCGTTCAAAAATATGGTTCAGGGGCAGAAAGCTGAGCGCGCGGGCGCTGCTGTGCACCGGCAGGTAAGGCGTGCAGGCCGTTACATTGCTCATAATGTTCCGGTGGTTCAGCATTACCCCTTTGGGTACGCCCGTTGTGCCGGAAGTATAAATGATAGTCACCAGCTCTTCGGGGTCAATGCCTTGCTTAATGGCCTCAATGGCAGGGTAATCCTCCTGTTTGGCCATGGCCGGCACTTCGGTCCAGTGACGGATGCCGGGTATTTTATTGTAGGAAAATATCTCTTTCAGGGCAGGCAGCTGATCGCGGATGGCGGTTACCTTATCCAGTATTTCCTGGTCGCCCACGAACAGGATGCGCGCACCGGCGTCATTTAATACAAAGGCCAGCTCATGCTGGCTAATGGTGGGATAGATAGGAGTGAGCACAGCGCCTACCTGCTGGCAGGCCAGATCTGTAAATATCCATTCCGGCCGGTTGGCTGAGATGACAGCTATTTTATCCTTGCCTTCCTGGCTGCCATCGCCGCGGCTAATGCCCAGCTGCAGCAGGCCAGAGCTGAATTGCATAGTAAGATCGGCTACTTCCCTGGTACTGTATTTTTTCCATTGCCCGTTTACCTTGCCTGCCAGCATATCCTCCTTGGGATATTTTTCCAGCTGGAAGGCGATTACGTCAAATAATCGGCTCGGTTGGTCCATCATGCTTTAATTTGCTGTTTGCCATTTTCACAGGCCCCGGCTTTCCCGTTCGTTCTGTAATTTTTCATATTCGCGGATAGTATTTCCATAGGGATCGTTATGATATGCCCCAAAATAATGAAAGGCCAGGCCAATGCCCCAGCCAAAGGCAGGCCATACCGGCCAGGGCGTACCGCCGTGGCCAGGACCAATTGTGATAAACCACAGCGCCCATAGGGCAGCATTCACCACCAGGTAAGTGATCAGGTGCGATTTGAATGCAGTTCTTGCTTTGGCAATGCGCCACAGCCGTTCGTCCCTTTGTTGCGTGCTTTCCATGTGAACAGGTTTTAATGATATAGAGGCATATTAAATTTAAATAATTTTATTTGAATTTGATAGCCTATTCCTGTTACCGGGTAGCGGTAATGATGAACTGTATGTTTACCATGGAATTGATAAGTTTATCCTGCAGGGATTTATCTGCCCGGTAGGTCATGCCCCACAAGGTACGGTCCATGTTAAAATTAGCCGTAGCGGTAATTTTATTTTTCAGCAGTACTATTTTAGCCGGAAAGGTAATGTTCTTGGTGATCTGTTTAATGGTAAGGTTACCCTGTATGGTATGCGTGGCGTCTTTCAGCTGCACTTCATGGCCGTCGGGCATAAAAGGCTGCACACTGGTAACGGCAAACGCCGCCTCCGGAAACTCCTTTACATTAAAGAACATAGGGCCTTTCAGCTCAGTTTCCAGCTTATACCTCATAGCGGTATCGGCCCGCAGGTCCAGGTCTTCCAGGGAGGCCACATTAATTATAAACTGGCCGCCTGTTACAGCGCTGTCTTTCACGTAAAGCGTACCGCTTGTTATTTTAAAGCGGCCGGTATGCTGCCCGGTGGGTTTGGTGCCTATCCACTGCACATAGCTTTTGGTGGTGTCTAAATGGTATGGGGTGCCTTCGCCTTCCTGCACAGATTGCGCGTCTGATATTTTGGCCTTATCTGCTTTGGGCGCCTGCTGGCATGCTGCTGCCAGGCACCCCATTATCAGTAAAATGTATCGCATACGTATAATTGTTTGTTCGCCATCAGCCGCCCATTACCTCCCGGTTTCCTACCCATACAAACCTTTTCACAATGAATTCCTGGTTGGTAAAGCTGGCATTGCCTGCCGGGTTGCCGCCGGTAACATGAAAATCTGAAAAGGCGGCATGCTGGTTCACCCATATAAATCCTGTAAAGTTGAAAGATACCGGGGTGAATACGCTGTTCATTTCATCTGCTATCTTTTCCTTCATTACCGGGTCGTTCGTATAGGCGGCGCAGGTAATAGCCCCATGCTGCCGGGCCATTTGTTTGGCCAGCTGTATGGAATGTTCGGTATCTTTTGTTTTAATGATCAGTATTACCGGTCCAAACAGCTCTTTTTCATAAATATCCTGGTCGGCGCTGGTTACTTCCAGTACTGTGGGAGAGCATACCCGGGCCTGGGGAAATTCCTCATTGGCTACGGGGCCGCCCTGCAGCAGCACTTTGCCGCCCAGCGTACCGGCATCCTGCGCACGGCGCAGTGTAACATCATTCTGTACAGCACCCAGCGTGCCAGCGCCCATTTTAGGATTATTTACCAGGCCGGCAATGGCGTCTTTTATCAGCTGTGCGGTTTCGTTAAAGCTCAGCTGACCATCCGGCGTGGTGATGCCCTGCTCGGGTATAAAAAAGTTTTGCGGGGCAGTACACATTTGCCCGGAATACAGGCTTACGGCAAAAGCCAGGTTTTGCACCACGGCATTTATATCCTGTACGCTGTCCAGTATCACTGAGTTAACGCCGGCCTTTTCAGTGAACACGGTTTTGTGCTTCAGCGATTCCACATACTCGCCAAAGGCAGTGCCGCCGGTATAATCAATGAGCGTAATACGCGGATCTTCACACAACGCTTTGGTAATGGGCTGCTCGCTGCTGTCGGCCGCCAGCTGGCACAGGTGCGGATCAAAGCCGTTTTCCTGCAGCACTTTTTGTATGGCGCCAATAACAATGGCAATGGGCAGCACTGCCCGGGGATGTGGTTTCACGATCACCGGGTTACCGGTAACCAGGTCTGCGTATATACCTGGCAGTGAGTTCCATACCGGGAAGGTAGAACATCCAATTACCAGGCCAATGCCTTTGGGAACTGCCTTAAAAGTTTTCTGCAGCTGCAGGCTGGTTTTGCCCATGGGCTTTTCCCATACCTGTGTGGCCGGAAAACGTTGCAGCTCCTCATATCCCATGGCTATGGCTTCCAGCGCACGGTCACCGGCATGCGGGCCGGATGCCTGAAAGCTCATCATATAGCTTTGACCGGTGGTATGCATGGTGGCATAGGCAATTTCAAAAAAATGATCCCGGATCTTTTCCAGTGTTTCCACCAGCACGTTTGCCCGGTTGGTAACCGGCGTGCTGGCCCATTGTTTGGCAGCAGCGGCTGCATTGCTGATCAGCTCATCAACAGTAAAGGAGGGATAGGTGATGCCGAGCTTTTCCTGCGTGTAGGGAGATACTTCTTCGCCTACACGGCTGCCGGCGCCGGTTTGCAGCAGGCGGTCAAAAGGTTGCTGCAGCATGGCCTTATAGCTGGCTGCGCCCCGGGCAGGCGCTTCCTCTCCATAAGCTTTGGGATGCTCGGGGTACTGCGAATAAAAACGCCGTTCGCGGTTAGCTTTTACCGCGTTGTCGATTGTGTTTT
>NZ_DASTRI010000051.1:0-13427 GCF_035761305.1 Chitinophaga sp.
TGATTTTAAGGAAAAAGATGTAATGATAGGGCACAGCTATTTTCTTGTCAATGATGAAAACGAGCTGCGAATGAAGCTTGAGTTTGAAATAAAGCCAATTTTAAGGGAGTATTTGAAAGACGGGATATTATTGGAGGCAGCGAATGAAAAAATAGAAGCCTTATATGTCTAAGCTCCTTTTTAATAAAGCGTTTATTGAGCACAGCTTTGAAGATGTTTCATCTGTTGAAACAATTGCAGCGTTATCGATTCTCTTTAAGAGAAAGGAAGATTGCAAGTGTGTTGAAATTATCCAGGAGGGAACAAGTAAAAAAATAAGCTTTAGCTGTTATATTGGAACAGATTGGTTAGAGAGAAATGAAGTGGCTGTTTATGTAGCTCCCAAGCTAAACGATACCTCTCAACAAACGGATTATTTAGGAATGCTTTTCTCCTGTTTACGGCATTCGGATGTGTTAAATTTTACCCAGGACCTATATGAAATAAAGTTTGAAGAGCCACTTATAGAAATTGAACAACAGAGAGATCTGCTTACTCCCATTTTGATAGTTCATTTTTTACAGGCACTGAAAGTAATTGTTAGAAAGGGATTGAAAAGATCGTATTATAAAATCGAACAGCCCCTAAATTCTAAAATCAAGGGGAAAATATTGGTTTCAAAAACAATAAAGCAATGCGCAATAAAGATCAAACCGACTCAGAATTATTGTCAATACCAAGAATTCGGGATTAACTGCGCTGAAAACAGGATTTTAAAAAAGACATTGATTTTCGTGCAAAAATACCTTGCATTAATGCCGGCCTATTCCGGACTTATTTCCCCCATAATAAATTATTGTTCGCCGGCTTTCCAGGAAGTCAATGAGAATATCGATTTAAATGCAGCAGAACAGGTCGCGCATAGCTCTTTTTACAATGAATATAAGGAGGCGCTTCATAATTCTGGCTTAATTCTGAGGAGATTTGGCTACAATATCAAAGAGGTTGAAGCAGCTGGTAACAGGATAATTAAAGTACCGCCATTTTGGATTAATATGCCAAAACTTTTTGAATTGTATGTGTTGGGAATGCTGAAGGATAAATACCACAACGATATTAAGTTTCAGATTCAAGGTACCTACGGACAACCAGACTTCCTTCTTGTAAAGAATAATTCAAAAATGATTATTGATACGAAATACAAGCGAAGGTATCAACAGGAGAAATATCAGTCGGAGGACATCAGGCAGCTAAGCGGATATGCGAGAGATAGTGGAATTCTATCACAACTTGGTTATAAGACAAAGGAAGAGCAAAATACAGTTGTTGATTGTTTAATTATATATCCTGACCAGGCCGCATCTGGAAAATTGGCCGATGACCTGAAGGCAAATCCAATTGCAGGTTTTACAAGCTTCTATAAAATGGCAATTAAATTGCCAGTGATTAATAGCTATCACCTATAGGTGCTTCGCCCGCAATGTTATTCCGAGTTGTTATAAAGCTGTTGCAAAATGACTATTAGGCACCCGGCCGTTGAGTGAAAATTTTCTTTTTTAAAATGGAAAGTTTGCATACCTTTGAAGGGACAATCTTGAGATAAATCATCTATAACCGTTTTTTACAGGATGCGAATTACTAAGCAAACTGTATGTTTGTGTCCTCCCCGGACAGGGCTTATTTACTTAACTTAGAACCGATTAATTATGTCTAACACTAAGCAGACGTATTCCCGCACGTCTGGTGCAAAAGCCGGGAAAACCAATGTTTCCAAAAGCAAGGCCACAAAAAGCCCCGCAGCCGTTAGCGATAAAAGCAAAAGCGCTGCATGGGTTTCGTGGTTTGATCCGGAGAAAAATGCTTCCCTCACCGGGAAGTTTGAAGACATAGACAGTCTTAGCAATATTGTGCGTGTTGCTATTAAAGGAGTGGACACGAAAGTATTTTACGCCTTTGCCAGTTCGGCCGCCATACCGGACAAATACCTGGCGGAGCTGATTAATACATCGCCCAGAACCCTTTCCAACTACAAGGAGCAGCATAAACCTTTAGAGCCGGTTAAAGGAGAGCATTTGCTAAGGCTGATCGCATTATTTAAAAAGGGAGAGGAAGTCTTTGGCACCCTGCGTGAATTCCAGGGATGGTTAACAAAACCCAAAATGAAAGCTGACAAGGCGCCTATAGACTGGCTTATAACGCCCGGCGGTGTAGACCTAGTTTCGCAAGAGCTGGACCGCATTGCTTACGGGTACCCGGTTTAAAACCACCGTGATGATAATCGTAAGAATAGCGTTAAAGAAATATGCGTCAACGTTATTTGCACCCGGTTTTGCGGGCCGCTGGAACTCCGAAGGAAAGAAAGTTATTTATACCGCCGGCAGTGTGTCACTGGCCACCATGGAGAACATGACCTACCGGAAGGGCTATGGCTTTAACCACGACTATGCTATTATGCTGATTGACCTGCCAGACTCATTGCCCATTACTACCTATACTGCCGATAACCTGCCAAAAGGCTGGAACAACCCGTTTGATTATGCTGTTGGCCAGTCCATTGGCGACCGCTGGTACCTGGCTATGGAAACGCCGGTACTCAAAGTGCCTTCTGCAGTTGTACCCCAGGAATACAATTATGTGCTGCATACCCTGCATCCTGGTTTTTCCAAAATAAAGCTGATTGCTGTAACGGGATATGTGCCTGACCCGCGTATAGAGGATATTCTGAAAACCTACCCCCACTAACCCCCTCCCAAAAGATGTGGGCTTTTATGTAGGGGGGAGTAGTTGCGCAGCAATGGCGCAGCAATAGCTCCCTCCTGAAACCCCGGTTTTTCCGCAGTTGGAGTGCAATGGCGCAGCCATAAAACCGCCTTTAATTTTCCAGGAAAGGGGCCAGCTGGGCTTCGGACAGGCCCGTGTAGTCACAGAACTCTGTGATGGTGATTAACTCCTCTTCACTTTTCCCCAGCTTTTTACGGATCTGGTTCAGCAGGCGGCGGGCCGACTGCGGGCTTTTGCCGGTAAGGTTTTCCACGTCTTTGGTGTAAATGATCAGGCGTTGCGGTATTACTTTTTTCATGGTTTACTGGATAGGTTTTACAAAAACAGCGCAGCCAAAATGATCACTTTTGACCAAAACGATCATTTTTATCCAAAACGTTCATTTTCCGCCAAAAGTGATCAAATGTTATCAAAACGATCACTTTGTTTTTTTGCATGCTGATCCGGGTTTAGTATTGCACTCACAAGCTGCGCAGCATAGCATCATGATGAAGGCTTAACGGCATGGGCCCTGAAACATGCCTCATTCATTTTCACTTTTTAAAACCGATTTTTTATGCCGAATACACTTAGCAAACGTATCGCCACCGACCCTGCTTACGAGCGCACCCGGGAAAACATGGCGGAATTTGAACGGGCCGGAAAGGCCGGCAAACTGCTTACCGACTCCATGCGCATACTGGCCAACCACGCCCGCGACAGCCGGCTCACCAGCCGTATGTCCAAGGCAATGTCGAAAGTGATCAAAACCGACAGCGTGAACGCCCGTGGTATGCGTACCGTGCAGGATGGCGACCTGCTGCAGCTGCAGGGCTTTGAGTTCAACATCGAGGCAGGGCTTACCTCCGTTTTCTTTGCGCCTTACACCGTTACCATTGACCGGGCGGCGGGCGCACTGAAAATAGACATCCCGGAATTTGAGCCCAAGACCATGATCAATGCGCCGGCCAACACCACACACTTCAGCATTACGTCGGCCGCGTCTGAAGTGAACTTTGCCGGCAATGCGCATACCGGCGCACATGCCATTACCCCGCAGCTGGTATATGGTGATCAGACCGAAGCTGCCGTAAGCCTGAGCAACGCGGTGCCGGCCAACAGCACACAGCCCCTGTTCCTGGCCCTGGGCATCCGCTTTTACCAGCAGGTGAACGGGAAGTACTACCCCCTGAACAGCGGCAAGTTCAATGCCCTGGCTATTGTGCGGGTAGATGTACCCGAAGGGGCGCCTGCCGGCGGCAACTAAGGCCCTTTTTGTTTAGCGTATAATAGCAGTTGAACGTCCCGCACCTTTCCGGTGCGGGACTTTTTTATGTGCGCTTGTCGGTGCTGCCGGCAGGGTAGGCGATGAGGTTGAACATTTCGCGCATACGGCTGCGAATGCGGTTGCCGTAGCGGGCTTCCAGCTCTTCGCTGTTCAGGTTAGTGGTAACGTGCGTAAGCATGCCCTGGTGAATGAACAGGTCATAACGCATGGCCAGCACCTGCAGCATTACGTTGATGTTGTTATTGCCAAAATGGGCGGCGTTGCTTTCAAAACCCAGGTCGTCGAAGCAGATGGTATGCGGCCGGTTATTGCGCCAGCAGCGGGTGGTGTATTTTTCCAGCGCCAGGTGGCCGTCGTTCGCAAAGCTAAGGGCTACCATGTGGCAGGGTACAATGCTGAAAGCCCACCGGGGTTTGCACAATGCGCGCAGGATGTTGATAACAGCACTTTTGCCGCAACCCACGGGACCGGAAAGGAGCAGTCCTTTTTGCAGGCTGACGCCGTATGCAGCCGCGGATTGTTCATCGCCCAGGAACCAGCACAGCAGCTTTAGCACGGCAGGCATTTCCAGGTCGGGGATGCGGTAGCCGGGGCCGTACAGCTGCCGGCCCTTATCCACCAGGGTTTGCAGGGCAGCGGTATAATCATAAGGGGTTTTCATAGTTCTTGTGCTGTTGTACGTGGAGCTGGGTGTTGTTGTTTGCATGTTGCTGTTGTTTGAGTTTTATTTCCAGGGCATAGCTCATCCACTTTTCCGCGGCGGCCTGCCAGTTTGCGATGGGCGTTTTGCCGCCCTGTTTCCAGCCGTTGGCCCGGTAGTGGTTAAAGAAGCGTTCCGCTTCCTTTTGGGGATAGGCCATGGCGTTAAAGTAACTGAATACTTCTTCCCGGTTGGGTATGGGTGCGGGCGTGGTTTGCCCACACTTTATACCGTTTATATACTGTTTATTAAGGTGGCCCACATTTGGGCAGGCCTGCGCGCCGATTTTGAGCTGCAGCAGGTCCATATCCGGGCCGGGAGGCGGCTCATTTTTAGCCGGCGCTTTGGGAGGCGGCTGCAGGGGCACCATGCTTACGCTGGGCTGGTGACCGGGGTGTAACGAGGGGTGGTACACAATGTAGCCGCAGGTATGCAGCTGGTGCAGGCATTTGGTGTAGGTACTGCGGGAGCCGATGTGGCTCAGCTGCATGAGCCGCACCCGTTTAACCGGGAAGGTTGCCTTAAAGCGTTCCTGGTTCCAGCAATGGAATAAGGCCATGTACAGGCTTACATGGTAAGCATTGAGGCGCTGCTCTTTTTGCTGGTAAAAGAGGAACGCATTCAGATGGGAAATGTAATTCATTTTTTAATCCTGGTTGTTTTGTGGGTTTTATTAAAAGGTTTTTCAGCTGTTTTTGCAGTAAGCGGAGATGCCCGGGTTTGCAAACACATGACTATTTTAACGTGCGGCAATTTAAACAGGATAGGCCAGTGCTCAGTTTGATAAAGATCAAGAAATTGCAGGCGGTTATGCGGGGTATTTACCGGCGCGTATGCGGCTGATGGTTTCGGGGGTAGTATGCAGGAACGAGGCGATGTGCTTTTGGGCAATGCGGCCCAGCAGATCGTGGTAATGTTTTTCAAAATAGCGGTAGCGTTCCTTTACGGGCAGCTTGAGCATGTTGGTATAGGCCGAAATTTCAGCCAGCTGTTTTTGGAGCAGGAGCGTATCAATCGTCAGCAGCTCCGGGAAGCGCAGGGTGAGCTCATGGTAGGCTGCCGCGGGGATGGCCGCCAGCCGGCAGGGTTCCATCGTAGCTATGTATTCGCATGAAACGTTGTTGCCGTGGGAACGGGGCAGGCAGGCAACGGGCTCATTTTCCCTGCGGAACCACCGGATCTGCTCTTTGCCCTGGTGTTTGGTGTAGCCGCAGACCAGGCCGTTCAGCACAAAATACACATGATCGTGCTGCTGGCGGGGCCTGAGCAGCTTATGTTTTTTTGGAACGGATATGATGGTAATAACCGCTTCCAGCGCATTTTTTAATTCAGCAGATACGGGCAACATGCCCTCTATCCAATGGATGAATTGCTCTGACATATTGAAATCAGGGTTCGTAATATAATGATATACGGATAATGCGTGAAATCAGATCTTTTGCGTTAACGGACCGTTAATTGGAAGGTTTGTGCGACTGGCCGTTTGGGATTTTACTGTTTTCATATGGACTGCTTTGGTGTTGGGTTGATAACCCAAAGGTGCAATTTAAGAAAGATAGAGTATTGAAGAAATTGATATAGATCAAGATTTTTTGGGAGAGAGCGTTGTATGGGGCACCTGGTTGCCTCAAATGGCTGTAATTTCGGGGCGCAAAGGAATTATTAATTGCCGTCTGGTGGGCTTTTATGAAAAAGAGTTATATTTGCGTTATAGTTCCCGGTTGTCCCTGGCTTGCCAAACTTCCGGGTTTTTTGTGCCTTTACCTTAGATCTCAAATAAAAAAAGCCATCCTGGAAAGGACGGCAGGTTAACCTAAATCCAACCATATCTGTTAGATATGATACTCAAAATTACGGCGCGAAGTAATTGCTATCCGTTAATCAGATGTAAACGAATATTTTTTTAGCGGATGGAGGTAATTCATTTTACTCTATTATTCCATTTTCTATTTCGAGCATCAAGTATTCTAAAACATGACTGGGATTATAGTACCAGGCGCCATTCTTTTTAACCGCGGGAATGAGTTCCTTCTCGCGCAAATCACACAACTCCTGTGGTGACAGGCGGAAGATGCGGATTATTTGCCTGCTTCTATAGCTTACGGGCTCGAAACCATTCTGGCGTAGCAGGTTGTCCAGGATATGGGTCAGGACCGCTTCTTTGATGATTTCCTGCTCTGGTGTGAGGGATTCCATAGACGATTGTTTTGGTTTAGTTAAAAAAAAATAATGTGGGCTGCAATTTAAGCGGAAGATGCACATAGTGCGCTTGACATAAATCAATTTTTACGCGTTAATATATTTTTTCATACGTATTCGATTGGGTGCATAAAAAAATAAGCCATCCTGGAAAGGACGGCGGGTCATCTTTTAATTGAAAAATGATAAAAATGCGCTCCAAATTACAACATGACATAATTATCCTCCGTTAATCAGATGTGAATGAATAAATTTTTTTTGGCAGCGCGCTATTACCAGCTGAACCAATTTTCTCCCAGGAAAGAACCAATGGTCTACCCGCAAAGCGGTGAATACATCGCATCTTTACAACGCAATGAATGACCGGAATTACATAACTCATAATAACCACGGTATGCATATAAACGCTATCTACCGCCTGTTGCAGCATTTCTTTTTGAAGCATTAATCCCATACTGCTGCACGGCACATACCTTTTTTATTGAAACTACCGGGCTGCTTCCCTCACGGCAAGAGCAGGCAGCATGTTTTTGTACTTCTCTTTTTGATAACGGTAAACCTCATATAAGATATGGACCCAGTAAAAACCCAGATTGACCCGCCGGCCCCCATACCCGCCAACACTGACAGGAGCGGGCAAAATGTTGCCTATCCTGCCGTTAACGGTAATCCCATCGGAAAGATCATTAAAAAGCTGTCTATTATCATACCCGCCTATAATGAAGAAAAAACCATCGGTTATATCCTGGATAAAATAAACGATGTAACGCTGGTACGTGGCATTGAAAAAGAGCTGATTATCGTGAACGACTGTTCCAAAGACGGCACTGCACATGCCATACAGGAATACAGCACGCTTCACCCGGAATTAAACATCCGGTACCTGGAACATGAAGTAAATAAAGGGAAAGGCGCTGCCATACATACCGGCATTGCCCATGCTACCGGTGATTATTTACTGGTGCAGGATGCCGACCTGGAATACGATCCGGACGAATACAATACCCTGCTGAAGCCCATTATAAACGGTTTCGCAGATGTGGTGTACGGCTCCCGGTTTATGGGCGGCAGCCCGCACCGCATTTTGTTTTTCTGGCACTCTATCGGCAACTGGATGCTGACCATGCTCTCCAACATGTTCACCAACCTGAACCTGACCGACATGGAAACCTGCTATAAGATGTTCCGCACCGATATTATACAACGCATTCCCCTGCAGGAAAAACGCTTTGGCTTTGAACCGGAAGTAACGGTGAAGCTATCGCAGATACCAGGGGTAAGGATTTACGAAGTAGGCATTTCTTACTATGGCCGTACGTTCAGCGAAGGGAAGAAAATAGGGTGGAAGGATGGCGTACGGGCCGTATGGTGCATCGTGAAGTACGGAATGTTTGGGAAGAAGTTGGTGCTGGCGCCGGAGCTGACCAGGACCGTTAAACAGGAGGCAACTGTTTAGGCAAACTGCTATAGTAATTTATGTTTATTGATAAACTGACAAGGCTATGATACCAGCAAGCATACCTGCTGAAACCTTTAAACAATACCTGTTCGGGAACCGCCGGAATAAGATGATACTATGGATAGCGCTGGCAGCGGTGGTGGTGCAGTTTGCGGTGTTTAAGTGGTTTTATCCCTTTGCGAGTTTTATACACGGTGATTCTTTCGTATATATAGACATTGCCCATAAAAATTCAGACATTGAGTCTTATATGGTAGGGTATGGGCGGTTCTTGCGGCTGTTTAGTGTATTTACTACTTCCGATACTATTCTCGTTGCTTTTCAATACCTATTCATGCAATGCAGCGCCTTGTTCCTGCTGTTTACCCTATTTTACTTTTATCGGTTCAGTAAGGTATTACAAATGATATTGCTTTGTTTTATTGTGTTGAACCCATTGTTCCTGTATATGGGGAACTTAATATCGAGTGACGGTTTGTTCCTGGGCCTGAGCCTGATCTGGTTTACACTGCTGCTATGGACACTTCATAATCCCGGAACCAAGGTTCTTCTAGCGA
The DNA here is from genome assembly GCF_035761305.1 of Chitinophaga sp. Taxonomy (GTDB): domain Bacteria; phylum Bacteroidota; class Bacteroidia; order Chitinophagales; family Chitinophagaceae; genus Chitinophaga. The sequence continues at coordinate 8,943 of NZ_DASTRI010000051.1, forward strand.
ATATTGCTGTATTGTTTTTTGCTTTTACAGTGCGGTATAATGCATTAATATATCCCCTTATTACGGCAGTTGTTATTCTGGCGTGCCGGCTGCCAACGCGCAAGAAACTGGCAAGCATAGGCATCGGATTTTTATTTTGCGGGCTTTTTATGCTATATACGGGCAATAAATATAAAGCGCTTACAGGTACCTGGCAATATTCACCTTTTGGCGGCTGGTTAATGGCTAATAATGCCATGTATGCGTACCGGTATGTAGATAGCGCTGACCGGAAGCCTGTACCAGAACGATTCAGGAAACTGGATAATATGATCCGATCCTATTTTGACAGTACCCGTGATGTAAAAAAGTTTCCGCTGGAGGCGGTACAGGCCAGTACTTTTTATATGTGGTCACCGGGTTTGCCGCTATATGCTTACCGGGACACACAATTTAAAAAAGATACCGTTTCCAGCGAACTAAAGAAATGGGCCAGCATGGGACCATTTTACAAAGCCTATGGCATGTATATTATAAGCCAGTACCCACTTTACTACGCTCGCTACTTTTTGTGGCCTAATGCCAATAAGTATTATGCGCCGCCGGTGGAGTTTCTCGGCTTGTATAACTCCGGTTATGACCAAGTAACGCTGGGTGCTAAACAGTGGTTTGATTATAAGAGTACTAAAGTAAAAACCAGAGCCGGAAGCCCTGTAATCAGTGTACTGGATTTTTACCCAATTACTTCGGGCGTTATTAATGTAGTAATGCTCTGCGGGCTGATATGCTTTGCCATGGTAAATGGTTTTGGCATGAGTATATTGTACAGGAAGGGCATTATACTGGCCGGCAGCATATGGTTGCTGAATGCTGGGTTTACCATCTTTGCATCGTCTGCTGCCTTAAGATTTCAGGCCTTCCCGATTATACTTACTACTGTTTTTACACTGTCGCTGATAGATTATCTGGTGAAGATAGGAAGGCAGGAGGCGGAAGAAAAGCGAGGTACTAGGATGATTGGATCATCGGGCACTGTTGTTGACAACACAACGTTTCACAGCGGTATGATAGCAGGCGTTGGTAGTGGAGATAAGTAAGGATATTTTTGTAGGTCCTAAAATTTTTTTTATGAAAGGAATTAGAATTATGCTTACTGCAGTTGTCCTTTTAGGGATAGTGGGAGGTATGTTGGCCTTTAAAGCCAAGAAATATTCGCCTGATAGATACTGCTATAAGACAGGGAGGCCCGGAACCTGCTATGGCTGTTTCGATATGGGGATGACTACCATTCCTGGGTAGGGTGACTACCACATTCAATTGTGCAAATTGTAAATACGCTAATTGCACAATTAGAATTGCAGGATTTAAAGAAGAACAGCGGAGTTGTATCCATCAGTTACATCATAAATAATAGAATAGCAAATTATGTTATTCCAATATCATATTCCTGACATACTTTTTAAAAAGTGGCTCCAAGAAGATCGAGAGAACAGATTTCTACTAATAGTATCTATTAACGTTATAGTTGCACAATTTCTCGTCTTCAAATTTTTATACCCTTACCCTAATTTTATGCCGCCCGATTCGAATTCTTATGTAGACGCTGCGTATAATAATCAGTTTATTAATTTATGGCCTATAGGTTATTCCAAGTTTCTAAGATTATTCAGTTGTTTTACCAGCTCGCATGTAGCGCTAGTGTGGTTTCAATACATGTTGTTGGAGGGCTGCCTATTACATTTCCTGTTCTCTATAAGATATTTTCTGGATCCCGAAAAGTGGTTATTCAGGATAGTGATGGCCATTAGTATATTGAATCCTTTACTACCCCATATCAGCAATTATGTTTCCAGTGATAGTTTGTTTACTGCACTAAGCCTGTTGTGGTTTACTCAATTGTTGTGGATCATAAACCGGCCCAGTTCGAAACTAATGTTATGGCATGCAGTAATATTGTTGCTTGCGTTTACGGTACGATATACTGCCGTGTTCTATCCCTGCATTAGCGTAGCTGCCATTCTTATTACTAATACCGGGTTACGGAACAAGCTGGCTGGTATAGCTGGTATTTTATTACTTTTGGTGAGTTTTATAGTATGTACAGTATGGTATTATCATAAAGAAACGGGCACCCTGCAATACTCTGCTTTTGGCGGTTGGCTGGTCGGGTCTAGTGCATTGTATGGCTATGCTTATGCGAACCCCGATCCTGTTGAAGACGTACCTGACAGGTTCAGGGCCCTACATCAACTTGTAAACAATCATATGGATTCTATACGGCACCTGCAGCTGCGTCCGGATGCCGAGGTGGGTATCTATTATTTCTGGGACTGGAAAGCGCCTTTGATGGTGTATATGAATAATGAATGGAGTAAGGATACTACTACAGGCGTTTTGAAACGCTGGGCCAGTGTGTCAACACTATATGCGGATTACGGGCGCTATCTGATATCGCGTCATCCCTGGCTTTTTTTACAGCATTATGTGTGGCCGAATTTTATAAAATATTATGCGCCACCTCCCAAGTTTATGGGTGGGTATAATATGGGGAGCGAAAATGTAGCCACTGTTATAGCAAATTGGTTTCAATGGAAAGATACTAAAATCCACACCAGGTATGGTAACAAGGAGATTCATATTACGAAAGTATTTACGATTTTGAGTGCAATTGTAAACTTGCTTTTTATTGTTTGTTTTATCGGTTTTATATGGTTGGACGGTATTCGGCGGTGCGAGCCGACCAGCCGGCGGGTATTATACTGGACGCTGATTGTTTGGATTGGGAATATGGTTTTTAGTGTAGTATCTGCACCGATTGAATTACGATATCAACTTTTTCCACTGATGATTACTACTGTATTTCTGTGCCTGATTTTATATCCAATCGTGATGGCAGGAATTTATCCACAAAATGCAAAGTGGAATACATATTTCAATTTAAGAACTGAACACGAATTAACTCAAGTAAATTAAAATATATTTTATGAAATTATTGTGCACTTTAATATTAGTAGTAATGCTAGCGGGATGTGTCAGTCATAATGAGCGGGTAATTACAGGTTATGAAGGCAAACCACTGCCAGATTTTACTGTTCTGAAGATGGATAGTATAACGAGAATCACTACAGCGAGCATACCTACTGGAAAACCTATGGTGATATTTTTATTTAGCCCATATTGCCCCTATTGCAGGGCACAGACGGCAGATATAATTAAAAACGAAAAGGAGCTGAAAAATGTACAGGTTTATATGTTGTCTGAATTTCCATTTGTTACACTAAAAGGATATTATGAGCAATATGAGTTAAACAAATACCCTAATATTACCTTAGTGCAGGACTACGATGCGTACTTTGCAAAGTTTTATAAAGCATCGGCCGTGCCATTTATTGCAGTATATAATAAAGATAAAACGCTGAAGCAAGTACTGTTAGGGAATGTAGGAGTTAATAAGATCAAGGATGCGGTATTTGAATGAATTTTTTATAATGTAGGGGGATTTTAATATTAATATATTGCTTGCTATATCATACATAGGTAAGGATCCGCCTTCGTTTATGAAACTCAGCAGGCAAGTGGGTAAGCCGAAAACCACTATAATAGAGTAGGTTTATTTATTGACTAAAGTTTAGCTTTTTGATCAAAAAAGCAATGTTGTTATGAAAAAGATAAGAATTATGTTAGCAGCTATCGTTGTTTTGGGTTCTGTAGGCGGCGCATTAGCTTTTAAAGCTAAGAACTACAGCCCGTTTCAATATTGTTATAGAACACAAACATCTGGGATTTGCACGACTTCGTTTTCAACCGAGGGTGTAGCAAACGGAATTGGTGCTGGAACCTATTATTTTACAACGACCACTGATGCTTCTAAATGCACAAATTTGCAGTGCACCACAAGAGCAACACAGATTGTTGTAGAATAAAAGTTTAAATCGAGCTTTGCTAGTTAAGCAATTGTGGTTCTTTTAATTCGTATTTTTTAGTAAATAATGAGATGGCGTATTAAATTGAATTTAAACGCCATCTCTGTTAATTTGAAATAGTCACGATTTAATCTCATTCTACTATATTTTCCTTTGGGACGATAATTGGATTGATACTAATATTTCGATCACGACGAGCCTGAATATCGGAGTCTCCATAACTGATCTTGATCTTTTTCTTACATAGTCATTAGGAGTATTGGAATTGTCGCCTTGTTGGTGCTCGCCATGCTCTAAATGATCGTCTAATCCTCCTTCATCCTATCAATAACTTCTACAGCCGGGAAAGAAGATTATTAATTGATCTTTGGACTTGAATTGTTTTAAAAAATAGTCTAATAAAAAATCTCTGGTTACATAGCTATGTAATATTAAAATGGAAAAATCGGGATTCGTAAGAACTTGGGTTTTATAGTTTGCACAGTTTTGCAATGCAGCTTATGGTGTAGCGAATGCTTGTTTTACCAGATCGTTATAGTTTTGCCAAGTTGGTCTCTCTTGTTGCATCATATGTAGCATGAAG
>NZ_DASTRI010000052.1:0-12722 GCF_035761305.1 Chitinophaga sp.
GTACCTGGCCTCCCTGCCTAAAGACCTGCAGTTTTTCCTGGAAGTAAGGCATCCGCAATGGTTCAGCGACGAAGGCATCTGGCTGGAGCTGCTGCAAACGCTGCAAAAGCTGAAGGTGGGCATTATTATAACCGATACCTCCGGACGGCGCGACTGTGCGCACATGCACCTGACCACCCCCAAAGCATTCATCCGCTTTGTAGGCAACAGCCTGCACCCTACCGACTATACGCGCATTGATGATTGGGTAAACCGCATTCATTACTGGCTGCAGCACGGGTTAAAAGAGCTGTACTTTTTCATGCACATGCATGACGAAGCCTATTCTCCTGAGCTGAGCGTGTACCTGGTTGATAAGATAAAGGATGTTTGCGGCATTGAAGTGGAACGGCCAAAGTTTGTGAGCAATAACACACTGTTTTAATTACGAATTGTTTAATCAGGAATTACGAATTGAGGTGAGATGAGTGGCTGGTAAAGTTTGCGCAATTGCGAATGCTCAACTACACGGTGCGAGGCCGAGCATAGCGGTAAGCACATGTGAAAGATGGCCGGTTATTGAAACTGCAGATAATTAAGATTGATAATGAACCTATTGCAGCAAAAATGACAGCATTTTACGCAGGATAACCAGGATGATGTGGGGGAATGTGGGGGTTTATGCAGGGGGGAGTAGTTGCGCAGCAATGGCGCAGCAATAGCATAGAGGGAAAAAGGCGGAAAAAGGGCAGTTGAGGTGCAGTCGGGGTGCAATCGGCAGACAGGTATAACTTGTAATAGCCCCGGCAGCCGGGTTAACATACCAGGCAGCCGGCGGTTTGTTTGGAGAGGCCTTCTGCCAAAGCAGTATTTACCCGTATGACCGCCCCGGATATTGGAACATGCCTTTGAAAACTAATTTATGATATGAATAATAATCACGATCAGGCGTTGCCTGAAAGCGGCGTCTTATTCCCCCCTAAAGCATTCCCGGATTAACCGTTTTTTATACAAGACCGCTTACCTGCGGCTAAGCGCGCCTGCGCTTTTGCCCGCCTGTCCTTTTTAGAAATTATCTACTTCATCCCCCCCTTTTTAAAAAACATCCATTCCTGACACCCCTTCATTCGTAATTCGTAATTTGTAATTTGTAATTCATAAATCTCACCCTACCTTCGCCGCGGAATAATGGTCTGATCTATTATGCGAGATAAGCTGAGGCAACTGGCCCTGGAACTGGAGGGCACCCTTTACGATGATGATACCATGCGCACCCTGTATGCCACGGATGCTTCGGCCTACCGTGAGCTGCCCCTGGCCGTAGCCATACCGGCGCATGAAGGCGATATTAAACGCCTGATCCGGTTTGCCCGTGAAAACAGGACATCCCTGATACCGCGCACTGCCGGCACCTCACTGGCCGGGCAGGTAGTAGGCAACGGCATTGTTGTGGATGTGTCGAAAAACTTTACCCGTATACTGGAAATTAACACCGAAGAAAAGTGGGTGCGGGTGCAGCCCGGCGTTGTACGCGATGAGCTGAACATGTACCTGAAACCCTACGGCTTTTACTTTGGCCCTGAAACCTCTACCGCCAACCGCGCCATGATAGGCGGCATGGTGGGCAACAACTCCTGCGGCTCCAACTCCGTGGTGTACGGCAGCACCCGCGAACACCTGCTGGAAGTAAAGGCCCTGCTGAGCGACGGCTCCGAAGCGGTGTTTCACCAGCTTTCAACAGACGAGTTTCATGCCCGCTGCGAACGGGAGGACGGCTCCCTGGAAACCCGGCTGTACCACCAGATACGTACCCTCCTGGGCAACCACGCCCACCAGGAGGAAATACGCAGCCAGTTCCCCAAGAAAAGCATTACCCGCCGGAACACCGGCTATGCCATAGACCTGCTGCTGGAAACTGCGCCCTTTACTGCGGGCGCGGAGGATTTTAACTTCTGTAAGCTGATTGCCGGCTCAGAAGGCACCCTGGCCTTTGTTACGGAAATAAAGCTGAACATAGCGCCGCTGCCCCCTAAAGAAAGCGGGCTGCTGTGCGTGCATTTCAATAATATTGACGAGTCGCTGCGGGCCAATATTATAGCCATGCAGTACAAGCCCAGCGCCAGCGAGCTGATAGACCATTACATACTGGAGTGCACCAAGGATAATATTGAGCAGCGCAAGAACCGCTTTTTTGTGCAGGGCGATCCCGGCGCCATACTGGTAATAGAATTCCTGCGCAACACGCGGGAGGAGATAACGGAAGTAGCCACACGCCTGCAACAGGAGCTGCAGGCCGCCGGCCTGGGGTATCACTTTCCCCTGCTGTTCGGGGAAGACACCAAAAAAATATGGACCCTCCGCAAAGCCGGCCTGGGCCTGCTCAGCAACCTGCCGGGCGATGAAAAGGCCGTACCGGTAATTGAAGATACCGCCGTGGACATTGAGGACCTGCCGGAATACATACGCCGCTTTAACGACATACTGAAGCAGTATAACCTGTATGCCGTGCATTATGCCCATGCCGGCAGCGGTGAAATACACCTGCGCCCCATCATTAACCTGAAAACCGCCGAAGGCAACCAGCTGTTCCGCAAAATAGCGGAGGAAATTGCCACGCTGGTAAAAGCGTTCAAAGGTTCGCTGAGCGGCGAGCATGGCGATGGGCGCCTGCGCGGTGAATTCATACGCCAGATGATCGGCGACCGCAACTACGAGCTGCTGCGCCAGGTAAAATACACCTGGGACCCGGACAATATTTTTAACCCGCACAAGATCGTGGACACTCCCTCCATGAACAGCATGCTGCGGTACGAACCGGGCCAGCAGGTACCGCCTATTACAACCATCTTCCACTTTCCGCATCAAACCGTACTGCAACACGCGGAGCAGTGCAACGGCTCCGGCGACTGCCGTAAAACGCACCTGAGCGGCGGCACCATGTGCCCCAGCTACATGGCTACCCGCAACGAAAAAGATACTACCCGCGCACGCGCCAACATATTACGCGAGTTCCTGACCCATTCCAACAAGCAAAACCGTTTTGACCACCAGGAGATTTACGATGTGCTGGACCTGTGCCTGGCCTGCAAGGGCTGCAAGTCGGAATGCCCCAGCAACGTGGATATGGCTAAGCTGAAAATGGAATTCCTGCAGCATTACCATGATGCCAACGGCGTGCCCTTCCGCGCAAAGCTCATCGGCAACTACAGTAACCTGAACGGGCTGGCCGCCATTGCGCCGGGCATGTACAACTGGCTGGTAAAGAACAAAGCCACCAGCGGCCTTATTAAAAAAGTATCGGGCTTTGCCGCCAACCGCTCCCTGCCGGGGCTGCACAGCACCACGTTCAAAAGCTGGTTCCGCCGGCAATGGCCAAAGGAAAAAACCGCCCTGCCGGCCCAGGCCCCGGTAGTATATATTTTCTGCGACGAGTTCACCAACTATAACGATACCACCATTGGCATTAAAGCCGTACAGCTGCTGCACCGCCTGGGCTATGAGGTGCGTATGGCCGATCACCCGCAGAGCGCCCGTGCGCTGATGTCGAAAGGGCTGCTGCGTAAAGCGCGCACCATTGCGGAAGAGCAGGTACGTATATTCAAAGACGTTATTACCGCAGATACGCCCCTGCTGGGCATTGAGCCTTCGGCTATCCTGAGCTTCCGCGACGAGTACCCCGAGCTGGTAACGGAGCCCTACCGCCAGGCAGCGCAGCAGCTGGCTAAAAATGTGTTCCTGGTAGATGAGTTCCTGTCGCAGGCAGCGGAGCGCGGCCAGCTGCACCCGGGGCAGTTTACGCAGGAAAAACGGCATATAAAGCTGCACGGGCATTGCCAGCAGAAAGCATTATCTACTCCCCTGCACAGCAAAAAAATATTATCCCTGCCGGCTAATTACAGCGTAGAGCTGATCCCTTCCGGCTGCTGCGGCATGGCCGGCTCTTTCGGGTACGAGAAAGAGCATTTTGACCTTTCCATGCAGATAGGCGAGCTGGTACTGTTCCCTGCTGTGCGCAATGCCACGGAAGATACGCTGATAGCGGCCCCCGGCACCAGCTGCCGGCACCAGGTAAAGGACGGCACCGGCAAGGTGGCCCTGCACCCGGTAGAAATATTGCATGCAGCCCTGTTGTAAAGGCAACCGTACCTGGTCAAAACATATAAAATTTTCATTAAATTGTTACATGATCAGGCACTACCTATTCCCTGTTATACTGCTCTTTTTAACCAGCGGCTGCTTTTTCAAATCAGACAAAACCGGCGCCGCAGATGGCATTATCTGCGAGTACCTGTATACCGATAGCGCCGGGCAGGTGCTGATAGCGCATGAAAAGGTATTTCATGCCACCTCCAAAAGCACCGGCAATGGCTTCACGCGCATCAGCGGTTTTACCAACACCCGCCTTTCGGCCTATGATGTAAAAGACGGTCACCTGCTGGTCCGCATTGTATTCGGCGGGGAGTCGGACGACGCCTGCATGCTGCTGGGCCTCACCGGCAACCAGCTGTGGTGCATCAGGAAAAACGGGCAGGTGGCCATACAAACCATTGACCCGCGCACGCTGCAGGTAAAAGCTACCGCCGACCAGCTGTTGCGGCAGGCATCTTTCCTGGAGGAGCACCTGGCTAATCCCGAATGGTACCAGCTGCCGCAATTCTTCGGGTATGATGTTGGACGGGGCGTTATACTCAGCGACGACCAGGGTTTCCGCTATGCGCTGAACCCCGCGACCCTGCAGGTAACAAAGCTTACCGACGTAAACTACCAGCTGCCGCCCCTGCAGGACGGCGGCATTACCGGGCAGCGCGCTATTTATAACGACTCGGTTGTGCTGCGGCTGGAGGGCAACCCGCGCAACCACCTGGTAACAGAGCCAGGGAGCCGTTCGCCCGAAAATGATCCCGGTTTTTTGAAAGGCAGCTTTTTAATAGACAGGAACATCAGCCGTTTGCAGCAAATGCAAACCGGGCAGCTGCAGGAAGTAAGATCGCTTATCAACCAGCAGAAAAGCATGGTGGACTCCCTGCAGTCACTGGCCGACAGCCTGCGGCGCAATAAAACGGGCGCGAATATACGCAGTATGGAAAATACCATACGCGACATGCAAAACCGTATAGACGACCTGGTTAGAAAGGCCGGCCGCATTACCCCTAACCGCCGGGGCAACACTGACCGCCTGCTGCAAACAGCGCCGGATAACTTTTTTATCCTGCAGGCCTCCAACACCAATAAGGATGCGGGCTTGCGGCTTTCGCTCGTGCAATGGGCGCCCGGGCAACCCTTACGCATACACTGGCAAAATAACCTTACCGGCTTATTCTTCGACGCCTCCAATGCACGCGAAACCAATGCCTTTAAAGAGGTGTTTTCAGGCGGCAACCCGGAGTTCACCTTCCGTTGGGCCGATATTACGCAACAAAAGCTGCTGCTTACCTGGATGCTGCATACTACCTGCATTGATGTGCCGACAGGTAAGGTGGTTTGGCAAATAAAACATTAATTCCTACCTTCCAGAAAAAGCATTATTTTCCCTCAAACCCTTTCCGCAAATATGAGATCTGATCATATTATCCTGGTGAATGAACACGATGAACCACTGGCTACAATGGAGAAGCTGGAGGCCCATCAGAAAGGACTATTGCACCGGGCCTTTTCTGTTTTTATCATGAACGCCGCCAATGAAATGCTGCTGCAGCGGCGCGCCATTGACAAATACCATTCCGGCGGCCTGTGGACCAATGCCTGCTGCAGCCATCCCATGCCGGGTGAAGAGGTGCAGGATGCGGCGCACCGCCGCCTGCAGGAAGAAATGGGGTTCGACTGTCCGCTGGAGAAACTGTTCACCTTTACTTACCATGCCAGCTTTGATAATGGTTTAACCGAACATGAATATGACCATGTGTTCCTGGGCGCCTATGACGGCGCCATTATGCCCGATGCAACGGAAGTAGCGGAATACGGATTTTTTTCACTGGCTGAAATAGCCCGCCAGGTAAGAGATACGCCGGAGCGCTTTACCTACTGGTTTAAAGTGGCGTTTCCCATGATAAAGGAGCAGCTGAAACCTCAATAAAAAAAGCAGCGACAAGATCATCGCTGCTTTTCTTTTTATTATGGTTACTTACCGTACCTACAACCGGATGGTGGCAGGCAGGTATTTGGCTATAAGATCTTCGTAATAAGATTTTAGTTCCGATACCACCGGCGGTTTCGGGCTTTTGGAATACAGGTCGTACGGGTTGAATTTCTTCACCCATTCAAACATTTCCTTATCATGATCATCCATTAAATGCTCATAGGCATTTTCCCGGTGCTGTGAATAAAAAGAGTGGTAGCGGATCATGTACTGCGCAGGCTCGGGCAGGTAATCCTTGGTAATATGATACAGGTATTCATCATGCCCCCATGACATATGCACGTTCCTTAAGCCGCAGTTGGGCGAGTAAACACCGTATTTGGTGTTGTAGCGCTCATCGGTACTATCCGGGTTGGCTGCAAAAAACTCAGGATATACGATCTTATCGGAGTGCTGGCAACCTACGGGGAAGGTATCGCCTACCACGGCCCATTGCGGCTCGCCAAACAGGCAAAGCACCTTGCCCATGTCGTGGATAAAGCCGGTAAGTATAAACCAGTCCGGGTGCCCGTCGGCGCGGATGGCTTCCGCTGTTTGCAGCAGGTGCTGCAGCTGGTCCAGGTCAATATCCGGGTCGGAGTCGTCTACCAGCGTATTCAAAAATTCCATGGCTCCCCACACCGGCAATTCCTTGCGGTTGAACTGCAGGAACTCCTGCTTTTTCTGCAGCACAAAATCATACGTCTGGTATTTGTGGTTCAGGCGGTAAAACTCCCGTACCGTGTCCCGTTGCGGGTTATCGTAGTTGCGGTATTCTTCCTTGGCTTTGGCAGGTTCCTTTCCTTCCGGGTAACGTTGCAGCACATCATCTTCCCATTGTTCAATGCTGTTCAGCGGCTGTAACTCTTCGTTGGTGAACTGAGTTTGTACCTTCATACGTGAACGTTTTAGTTTTTATGGACGTGTTTTATGGACGTGAGATCTTTTATAAATCTAAGAAACGGTTTATCATCATAGCCACTGCACCGGCAGTATCTCAGGCTATGAGCTTCAGGGCGTTTAGCCCATCCTCCCGGTTCAGGCATACTCCCTACTCTAAATTTACGTTATTAAAATGGTTTTTCACAGCACTTTTGCAATCGATTAGCAAAATACCGGCAGTAACCGGAAAAGCTATGAGCATTGCGAACGGGGCGTTACCTGCAGGCGGGTAAATAGCACAGGGGTATCAGCCTTGCACAGCGGGCATTACCCCGCGTGCCGTGCAGGCGTACCTTACGGTGCAATACGGGGAATGGCACCGAAACGGCGCTTTTACCAGAATACCGTATACAGCGCCGTTAATATGCCCACAATAATAACAGACCCTACTATAAAAGCGGGGCTGGTGCGGAACATCGACTTATCAATATGGATAATGCGCGGCATGTATTTGCTGCTGCGGTCCAGCAGGGTCATAATGATCATAATGCCTATCAGTATTACAAACACAATGCTCATACGATCCAGGAAAGCATAATCCGGGAAAGCGCCGTTCGTCCATACCGGCAGGAACTTCAGCACGGTAGACAGCGGAATGGTAAGCACCGCAGCGGTAAGCGCAGCCGTGGCCGTAGTGCGTTTCCATAAAAAGCCCATCAGGAAAATGGCCAGCACGCCGGGTGCAATAAACCCAACATACTCCTGTATGAACTGGTAGGCCTGGTCGAGGGAGCGGAGGGCCGGCGCCACCAGGCACGCTATCAGCATGGCAATGATCACGGTATAACGGCCGGCGCGCACCAGCTGCTTTTCGGTGGCATTTTTATGAAAGTAGCGTTTGTAAATATCCAGGGAGAAAATGGTGGAAATACTGTTGGCCTTACCCGCCAGCGACGCCACAATAGCGGCCGTAAGCGCGGCAAAGGCCAGGCCCTTGAGGCCGGGAGGCAACAGGTTCATAAGCGTGGGATAAGCCTGGTCAGGCTTTACATTACCCGCTATATCGGTCATTTGATGGGTAAACACGCCGTTCTTGTACAGCACATAAGCGGTAATGCCCGGCAGCACCGCAATTACCGGCACCAGCAGCTTCAGGAAAGCGGCAAAAAGAATGCCTCCCCGGGCAGTTTTCAGATCGGCCCCCAGCGCGCGCTGAATAATGTACTGGTTACATCCCCAGTAGTTGAGGTTATTGATCCACATACCGCCAATGAGCACAGAGAGGCCGGGCAGGTCTTTATAATAGGGATTGGATTTATCAAAGATCATATGAAAATGCGTAGGCGCCTGGTCTTTGATAAGGGCCAGCCCTTTCCAGATATTTTTGCCAAAGCCGAAATGCTCCGATACCAGGTTCAGCGCCAGGTAGGTGGTTACCAGGCCGCCCAGCACCAGCACAAACACCTGCACCACATCCGTATACCCGATTACCTTCATACCGCCCAGCGTTACAAATATGGCAAACACCGCCAGCCCGGCTATGCACCAGTAAAAGTTAATGCCGGAGATGGCATTGATGGCCAACGCGCCCAGGTAAATAATAGAGGTAAGGTTTACGAGCACATATACCAGCAGCCAGAAAACCGCCATCACCGTGCTTACGGTGGAGTTATACCGCTCCAGCAGGAACTGCGGCATGGTATAGATCTTGTTCTTCAGGTACACCGGTATAAAAAATACAGCCACGATAATAAGGGTGGCGGCCGACATCCATTCATAGGTGGAAATGGCCAGCCCCAGCGCAAAGCCGGAGCCCGACATGCCGATGAAATGCTCCGCGGAAATATTGGAGGCAATCAGCGATGCGCCAATGGCCCACCAGGTCAGTGATCCCTCTGCCAGGAAAAAGTCTTTGGTGCTGGTAACATTGGCGCGTTTGCGGCGGTAAATGTAATAACCATAACCTGCTACCACTATAAAGTAGACCAGGAAAACAAAGTAGTCGGGTAAACGAAGATGATTCATAACGGAGCAAATGTACGGCTGTGCTAAATGTACAAATGTGCAGATAAAAGCTCATATATGCAAATGCGTACAGCAACCTGCGTTATTTTGTGTACTTTGCTGTAAACAGCCATCCTTCATACGTATGCTGGAAATAGATAAAAAGGAAGCCCGTTTGCTGCAAAAAGCCATTGACCAGTGGCGGCAGCTGCAGCTCATTAACCCGGAACAGGCGCAGCAAATGCAGCAGAGCTACCAGGTTAAGGAAAATAATATTGAATGGCAAACCATTACCCTGTATATTTTTATTGCGGCCATTTCCTGCGCCCTTATGGCCTTTGGCTCGCTGGTGCTGGATGAGAAGTGGATAGAGGTGATCCGCAAAAAGCTGTCGTTAACAGACGGCATTATTGCCCTGCTGTTTGGCCTGCTCACTGTTTTCCTGTGCTACCGCGGCTGGCAGCGGCAGCAAAAGCAGCCGGGCTATTCGCTCAACCGGGAGCTATACTGGCTGCTGCCCATATTAAGTACAGGCGTTACCGTAGTGTACCTGGGTAAAAGCCTGCAATACCTGGATGGCAATTACGGCCTTTTCTGGCTGCTGGCAACCGTTGCTTACGGCGTGCTGGCGTTTATGCTATCATCTCCCCTGTTATGGACGGCCACGCTGCTATGCCTAGTGCCGGCCTATGTAAAGCTTACCTATTACATAACAGGAGATGCATCGTGGTTCCCGGGCATGAACCTCCCCTGCCGCCTGTTTGTGCTGGCGGCTGTTATGCTGCTGCTGCACCGGCTGGCCCTGCGCAGCAAAAAATATCATGCCATACAGCATATTACCTGGGCCGGCGGCTGGCTGCTGTTATTATCATCTGCCTGGCTTATCTCCATTTTCGGCAACAGCGGCACCTGGGGCGAGTGGCAGCTGGTGCGGCAATACCAGCTGTTATGGTGGGTAGTTATTTATACCCTGCTATGCGCCGCGGTAATATGGCTGGGCATAAAAATGCGCGACCCGCTGGTGCGCGACTTCGGCGTAATATTCCTGCTGCTGGATATGTACACCCGCTACTTTGAATACCTGTGGGACCGTACGCATAAAGGCATTTTCTTCAGCATACTGGCGCTATCTTTCTGGTGGATAGGAAGGTGGATGGAAAAACGAAAAACTTAATTACGAATTATCAATTACGAATTACGAATGGAGGAAAGCGGTATTTAAAAGTTAGTGCTACTTCAGCCATTTCGTTCTGCGTTAGGCTTTCGATGTTAAGCTTCCTGCGTGCAGCGCTCTGCTTCCGGCACTAAGCTTTCATCTTTCAGCACTCATCTTTCAGCATTCAGCCTTTCATTCGTAATCCGTAATTGAACAATTCGTAATTCACCGCTACTTAACAGTAACCGTTTCCCCTGCTACATTGTACCTGCCGGTATCATGCACGCTCCAGTTGTAGTTACCCGTCATCCAGGTGCGGAGCACTGCCACATAGCGGCGCAGCTCCTGGTCGGTTACTTCATCAAAGGATGGCAGCAGGTTTTCCAGGGCGGCAAACAATCTTACCTCCTCATCGTGCATGCGGTGCGCTTCATCAATGGCAGCCTGGAAAGAGAGGCCGCGTTCCCGTACAAGCGCCAGCACCAGGTTGTGCACATCGCCCTGCTCTGCTTCCTTGGCGCAGGAAATAATGTCGTTCGTCCAGCAAACAACGTTGTTACAGGCCAGGGCCAAACGCTGTACCATGGAGTGCTGCAGCACATCGTCGGGCAGGTCTGTTTTTTCGCTCACGGCAATCAGCTCCAGGTCAACATACAACGCGCCGGTGTAAGGCCGCATAATTACGTAATCCGCAACAGGCGGGGCTTTTTGCTGGGCCCTGTTATCGGCTTCCCAATGGCAGGCCCGGAAATACTCCTGCATGGTGCGTATAAAGCGCAGGCGCCACGCGGGGCGGCTAAGGGGCAGCAAACGTTGCCATACATCGGCCAGCGCCAGGGCAAAAGCACCGCCTTCCTCCGGCTGCGCAATCTCCCGGGTGAGTATTTCGGAAAAATAACCGGTTACTGCCTGCAGGCTGCTGGCTTGCTGGCCAAGCTGCGCTTCATCACACTGGTCGTCGTGGAGAAACAGCCAGGTGTTGAAGTTGGCAAGAATGCACAGCTCTTCATAACCGGCATTGGGGAAGGTGCGGGCTACCAGCCACGCAAACTTTGATCTTTTAAAACGGGCCAGGGCTGCTTCTGTTTTAAGCAGGCCAAAAGTTTGCGCCCACAGCAGGTTTTGCTGCTCGGCCAGCGATGCAAAACGGTTTACAAGTGAGGGAAACGGATATTGCATCCGCGGGAGATGGATCTGTTGCATAAATCAATCAGGGATTTTAATGGTTAAGAGAAAATTTCGCAGATAAACGGTTCATAACCCCGGACAGGCCGGAAGCGCTCCCCCGTGGATAGCGGGGGATCAGCAGTTTATTATCGTATAGGAAACGACGTTATAACGGGGCAGGGTGGCACCCTAATCGCCGGCGGGCAAACAGCAGGCATCCTGCTCATGCGCGGTGAACGTGAGATGTTTCCATATTTTAATGACATAATAATAGCTGTTGCCGGGAGGCATACTAATAACAGGAAGGTATCCAGGGATAGTACAGCCCTGCAGGCGGCGCGTGAATGAGCGGCATATAAGTGGTTGTGTCTTTTAAAAAATAAATAAAAGGGGGAAGCGAAAATAGGGTTAATTGCCTTGCCGAAGAAGCTAAAACAGACCATTTCCCCCCTGGGCACACGTGCTAAATTTACAAAACTTTTAGTTGATTTTAGCTGAGGGGTTTAATTTAAAGAGCGGGGTTCAACATTTCCATTTTACCTTTGCTGCATGGCAGAAGATCTTCATATAGTAACCGGCGATAAAACAGCAAAATACCATTCCCTGCTGCCGCAGCTCAAAGGCCTCCTGGATGGAGAGCCGGACCTGGTGGCAAACCTGGCCAATATAGCAGCAGCGCTGAAAGAGCAGTTCGGATGGTTTTGGACAGGCTTTTACCTGGTAAAGCAAAATGAGCTGGTGCTGGGCCCTTTCCAGGGACCGGTGGCCTGCACGCGCATACAGCACGGGCGCGGTGTATGCGGCGCCGCCTGGGCACAGGCACGCACCCTGATTGTACCGGATGTTGAAAAGTTTCCCGGGCACATTGCCTGCAGCAGCTTGTCGCGCTCCGAAATTGTAGTGCCCATTATCCGGAACGGTAAAGTAGCGGGCGTGCTGGATGTGGACAGTGAACATTTAGATCATTTTGATGATACGGACGCCCGTTACCTGGAGGAAGTGGTTACGCTCATTAACCTGTAGCCCCACACCCACCCCTATACGAAACGAGTGCACATGCGTAATATAGCCCCATATCTCCACGGAATTTATCCGGTTGTTACCGGCGCAGGTACCGGTATTATCGCAGGGCGCATGCGTGCCGAAGGCGCGTTGTACTGCTGCTTACCGGCGCTTTTATTACAGGCCGCATGCCCCGCGCAAAGGGATGATGTGGAGAAACTCCCTTAGTACCGGGCAGCTCCGCAAGCATGACCGCTGCAATACAGCCAACATGGCCGGGCGGATGATATGCTTCTCCTGTAAAGACATATACATTTTAATTAGCTTAATAATAGCGTTTTTTGTGAAATACGGGGAAAAGGAATAAAATTTGTAACTACTTGATTTTCTAAACAAACAGTATAATGTTCTTTTTTA
>NZ_DASTRI010000053.1:0-17141 GCF_035761305.1 Chitinophaga sp.
CTCCCTTTAGAAAATGGACACTCTTCCCGAAGATTTGATGATTTTTCCCTACGCCCTGGTTTGAATGGATTTTTTAAAGTCAGAGGGGCTCAGCGCTGTCTGGTTTTTAAAGAACCGGCTGAAATGCCCTGCATCCTCAAAACCCAGCTCCAGCGCTATTTCCTTGGCCGATTTGTCGGTATAATAGAACAGCCGCTTGGCTTCCTGTATAATCCTTTCCTGGATGATCTGCAGCGGGGAACGCTGGTTGTACAGGGCAAACAGGTTAGATAATGTTTTGGGAGATTTATTAAGGGCATTCGCATAAAACTGTACCTGGTGCTGCTGCTTGTAATGCTCTTCCACCATCAGTGTAAAATGGCGGATAATATCCAGCTTTGTTGCATTGATCTTTTCCGGGTCTATGTACTGCTTTTTAGCCAGGCGGGTGATCTTAATGATCAGCCTTACCAACAGGGTTCGCAGCATGGTGGCCTGTATCTCGTCTGCATCTTCCAGCTCGTCTTTAAACACTTCCAGCAGGGCTTTCATTTTCTGCTGCTCTTCCCCATCAATATAAATGAACAGGGGTTCCGATGCGCCGAAAATGAAGCCCACGCAGCTTACCTCTTTATCGTGGTCTATAATGCAGTAAAAATCGCGGTTAAACTGCCAGGCGATAATATCCTCCGGCCGCTCAAAGCGGAACGACTGGTTAATGACCAGCGGCAGTATGGAATTGGCCGGGAAGGTGCAGGTTACCTCATCTATCACCACCTGCTGCGCAGCACCGGTGTTCCAGGCAATGGTGAGGTATTGCAGCTTGCTGTCGCGCGTGAAGAAATACCGGTCAAACTGCGGCTCATGCATCACCAGCATCAGCTCCCCGCCTACAGCGGGATCTTTAAATATCATCTTCATCTGTTATCTGCTTGTTCCGGCTGCAAAAATCGGTTATGTCGGCCTCATTTCATACAGCAATTACAAATGGTGAAAAATATACGTTACAATCGTGCGTAGCCAACTTTAGAAATGTTCTAACCACGAATTTCAAATTATTATCTTACAATAATAAACACCGGAATTAATTATGCGTTCCTTGCATTCGTAATCCGTAATTAAATAATTCGTAATTGACCACGCTCCACGTATGAAATTAACCGCACTCACACGGCTATCCCTGCTGGTATTAGGCATGGCTGCCTGCCGGCATACCGCTTCCCACACAGATTACAGCAGCTGGCGCACCTATGCCGGCACCAAAGATGGTAACCGTTACTCGTCCAATGACCAGATCAATACCGGCAATGTGGCCAGGCTGCGGGTAGCCTGGACCTACAGCTCGCACGATAAAGACACCAATAACCACTCACAGATACAGTGCAACCCTATCATGGTAGACAGTACCCTGTATGGCACCAGTCCCCGCCTGAAGCTGTTTGCGCTAGATGCAGCCACCGGCATGCCCAGGTGGGTGTTTGACCCCGCCACGCTGGAAGACACGGCCAATGCCGATCCTATGGCCTTTTTTAAAGTGAGCCGCGGGGTAATGTACTGGCAAAGCGAAGATGGCAGCGACAAACGCATACTGTACAGCGCAGGCGAAAAAGTGTATGCCATTAATGCCCTTACCGGTAAGCAAATCACTCCTTTCGGCGACAGCGGGTACATTAACCTGGCCGTAAACCTCGACCGCGACACCGGCACCTACAACCCGTTTGTAGCAGCCACCACGCCTGGCATCATCTATAAAAACTTAATGATCATTGGCATGCGGGTGGCAGAATCCGCGGATGCGGCGCCCGGCCACATCCGCGCATATGACGTGCGCACCGGAAAACGCGCCTGGATATTCCATACCATTCCCCATCCCGGTGAAAAAGGATATAACACCTGGGAAGATACGGCTGCCTGGCGCAAATTCGGCGGGGCAAACAGCTGGGCCGGTATGTCGCTGGATGAAAACACCGGCGTGCTGTATGTACCTACCGGATCCATAGGCGGCGATTTTTACGGCGGCATCCGCAAAGGCGCTAACCTGTACGGCAATTCACTGATAGCGCTGGATGCAGCAACCGGCAAATACCTGTGGCATTACCAGGTGGTGCATCATGACCTGTGGGACCGCGACCTGGCCGCCAATCCCAACCTGGTAACCATACGGCATGATGGTAAAAAGATCGACGCCGTAGCGCAGGTTACCAAACATGGGTACATTTTTGTTTTTGACCGCCATAACGGGCAGCCGGTATTTCCCATTAAAGAAACACCCGTACCTGCAAATGGGTTGCCGGGTGAAGCCCCCTGGCCCACACAGCCCATACCTGCGCTGCCCGAGCCTTTTGCCCGGCAGCACTTTGACAGTACAGATGTATTTGGCGTTACCCCGGCGGCTTATGCAATGCTGATGGAGCAATTCCGCCGGGTAAAGTACAATACCATGTTTACCCCGCCCGGCAAAGAAGGCGGATGGATATTCCCCGGTTTTGACGGCGGCGGGGAATGGGGCGGCGCCGCTGCAGACCCGGAAACCGGCATCCTGTATATCAACAGCAGCGAGCTGCCCTGGTCTTTAACCATGATTGACATGCCCGATAAAATGAGCAATGCCAATCCTGAATACAAGGGTAAGGCAGTGTATGGAAAATATTGTGTGGCCTGCCATGGCCCTGAGCTGAAAGGCAACGGCAGCTCCTACCCTTCATTAGTAGACATCGGGAAAAAATATTCCGTTACACAGCTGCAGGATATTATTGCGCATGGCAGGAACATGATGCCTGCCTTTAAAATGGATGCGGGAGAAAAACAGGCGCTGCTCGCCTTTTTGCTGCACCTGCAGGAAAAGCAGCCTGCCATAGCCGCCACTAAAAAAGAGCTGCCCAAAGAACCGGGCAGCACCGACAGCCTGCGCATGAAAAAAAGTATACTGGATGAAGTGCCTTATACCATGACCGGCTACAACCGTTTCCTGGATGCAGACGGCTACCCGGGTATAAAACCGCCCTGGGGCACGCTGAATGCGGTAAACCTGAATACTGGCAAGCTGTTATGGAAAGTACCGCTGGGCGAATACGCAGCGCTTACAAAAAAAGGCATACCGGTTACCGGCACGGAAAATTATGGCGGCCCGCTGGTAACCAAAGGCGGCATTGTATTTATTGCAGCTACCAAAGATGAAAAAATACGCGCGTTTGATAAAGCTACCGGTAAGGTATTGTGGGAAGCGCCTTTGCCTGCAGCCGGCTATGCTACACCAGCCACCTACATGGCGCATGGCAGGCAGTACGTGGTAATTGCCTGCGGCGGTGGTAAAATAGGAAGCAAATCGGGAGATACATATGTAGCGTTTGCGCTAGAAAACGGGGAAGATAAGTAATGGCAAAAGCGTTAGTTTCATTTTTGTAATTACAGAAATGAAATTGAGGCGCTACAGCCAATACGGTTATGAGAGCGCTTATTGCTCTTCTCTGCCAAACGCTACCCGCAGCTCATTCTTGGCCTTTTCCAGCACATTCTTCTGTTTCTTCGGCAAATTCTTACCTGCACGGTTAATATAAAAGGTAAGCATGGACATTGCCGACCGGTACGGGCTGGATTTACGCCGGTGGCTTTTAACTGCAGATGATTTCAACGACTGCGCAATCTCTTTTGGATCGTGCGACTCAAAAATATTCTGCTTTAAGTCCAGCGCATTGCTGTGCTTTGTAACATTTGCAGACCACTTCCTGGGGTGTTGGGCTGTTTTATGAGCCGTAGCCTTCTTATGAGTGGTGGCCTTCTTTTTTGTGGCGGTTACCATATGACAACGTTTTTAATGATCCGGATAAAGCACTGCATTTGCTCATGCAGTGCTGTTCCCTTGTGCATCGCAGCTTTCCTGCGCTTGTTGCTCGCAGCGGTTGGCCTTCATCCGCACGGCGCCTGGCGCCTTTAAAGGGGAAATCCTTTGTGTTACTTCAATCATCTTATTCTTGGAAGCGCCGCCGATGAGTTCCATTGAACCGTATCTCCTTTTTCAAACTGCTCCTTTATGTATAAATAGCGAAAAAAATCGCGCCAGTTTGCGCTCATACGCAGCCCGCGCCATTGCTGCGGCCTTTTATGAACAAAGTGTTGCGGTTTGTAAACAATAATTAACCGGCAGCCTGTGCAGGCGCCGGCAGCAGTAACTGCGGTACGGCAGCAATTAAAGCGCAAAGCGTAAAAGCGTGGGTGCAACCGCCGGTCAACAGTAGCTATTGCTTAACCGGGTTGAACAGCGGCGAATAATGCCCACCCGGAAAGGTGGCTCACCGGACAGGCAACCCGCTTCTCAATTGTTTGAATTTTGCAATAATACGTTTGAACAATGTAACAATGCACGCTTTACCCTGCCCTAATTTTGCCTTATCAAAAACACCCGATTATGAACAGCAAAAAAACATGGTTTATTACCGGCGCCTCCAAAGGCTTAGGGCTCGCCTTTGTGAAGGAGCTATTGCAACAGGGCCACCAGGTGGCCGCTACCTCCAGGAAATTAGACGACCTGGTAGCAGCCGTTGGTAAAGATGTAGCAGGCTTTTTTCCATTAGCGGTGGACCTCAAAACAGAAAGCAGCGTACGCAATGCCATTGCTGCCACTATTCATCATTTTGGCCGGATAGATGTAGTGGTCAATAACGCCGGCTACGGGCTGGTAGGCAGCCTGGAAGAGCTGACCGACCAGGAAAGCCGCGATAACTTTACCGTTAACGTATTTGGTACATTGAACGTAATACGCAACGTAATGCCGTACCTGCGCGAGCAACGGTCCGGCCATATCTTCAACATTTCTTCCATCGGCGGCTTTAACGGCAACTTCCCCGGCTTTGGCATTTACTGCGCCACCAAGTTTGCCGTAGAAGGGTTGTCTGAGTCACTGGCAGCGGAAGCCAAAGAGTTTGGGATTAATGTAACCATTGTATCGCCCGGCTACTTCCGCACCAACTTCCTGGAATCCGACTCGCTGCGGGTGCCTGCCAGTGAAATTGCCGCATACAAAACTGTACGCGAAATACAACAGCGGCACCAGCACGATATAAACCGCAACCAGGCGGGCGACCCGCAGAAAGCCGCTGCTGTGGTCATGCGCGTTGCCGAAGAAAAAAATCCGCCTTTACACCTGTTCCTGGGCGCCGATGCATATGAGCTGGCACAGGTGAAAATAGCTGCTGTAGAAAAGGATATGGAAAGCTGGGAAAGCGTGGCCACTGCCACTGCTTTTGAAGCAGCTGCTGTTTAACATACTGTAGAAGGTAATTGCAAGGGGCTGCGGTACACGCTACTGCGGCCCTTTGTTTGTTAACCGCGTAACGTCCTGCGACAGTTCCTGTAACGCGCCGGCCGGTAAATACTGATGATCTTCCAACTCCTGCAGCGATTTAATGTGCTTGCAAACACCGTTGGTGATTAGTAATATCGCTGTGCTGTTATCAATAATATTCCGGTAATCGTGATCTGTAATAATGAAGCCTTTAAACGGGCGGCTGGCCTGCAGCAGTTCAGCAATGTGCGTTTTATAAATGGGTTCAATGCCTGAGAAAGGCTCGTCCAGCAAAATAAACGCGGCATCCAGATGTATCAGCAGCAGTATTTCCAGGTAACGCAGTTCTCCGCCGGAAAGCTCCCCTGTTCTTTTATGCAGATGTGGTTGCACCCTTTCATTGGTAAGCACCTTACGCCTGGCTTCCTTATTACGTATAAACAGCTCCGTTATACGCTTTACGGACAGGTTGGCAGGTAGAAAATGATGTTGCGGCAAATAGGCTACCAACTTTTTTGCAGTATAAGGGTGGGTATGAGGCTTACCGTTAAAACGGATGCTTTTGTTAACGGCGCTTTCCGTACCGAAAATAATTTTCAACAGGGTAGATTTACCGCTGCCATTACGGCCCAGGATGCCGATAATATCGCCTGTTTCGCATTTTATGTAACAGTCCGTCAGCAGCTCCCGCACTCCTGTATATTTTAATATGCCGTCTGCTTCCAGTACCTGCTTCATGCCACTATATTCTTAAGCATTAAGCATAGGCCCCACACCGGCAGCCCCAACAGGTAGGATAACAATATGAGCCGCCCCCTGGAAAAACCCTTGTTGTAATAGAAATAATACTGGTGCCTGCTCCGCAGCTCATAAAAGAACAGCGCCAGCAAGTAACCGCCTGTAAAAAAGGAGATCAGGAAAGTGCGGAAAAAAGCCGCCAGGCGGTCTTCGCCGCTTATCATCCCCATTGCGCCTGCAATGCAGGAAAACAAAAAATTAAACCCCTGTATGGATCTATAATAATGGAGCAACATGTAATGACTGATTTACGCCGGTTAAAGATAGGTTTTTTGCGCTGCTGCTTCCGCCGTCAGATTTTATTGGCATTCTTCTATTTTGGAAGTATTTTGTTTCCACTATAAAATTCCACTACATATGTTTCCACGCGTCAAGGCTATGATAATGCTGGCTCTCCTGGTGGCCGGCAGCATAAACGTTTTCGGCCAGTTCACACCGGGGCAGTCACTATACACACAAAAACCGGATGACACTGCAGCAGTATACTTCAACGCCGGCAAGGCCGCCGATGTATCGGATCAGCTGCAGGCGGCTATTAACCAGCTGAAGAAAAACCGCAACTTCGGCATTCTCTTTATCCCCGAAGGCACCTACTATATTTCCAAAACCATTTACATACCGGCCGCCATCCGTTTAATCGGCTACGGGCAGCACCGGCCGCTGATTGTGCTAAAGCGCAATGCGCCCGGCTTCGGGGAAGAACATCCAAACGATAAAGGCAGGGCTGCTTATATGTTCTGGTTCACCAGCAGCCCGGTGGAGCCTGGCGGCCAGGTGAACGATGCCGGCGCCGGCACCTTTTACAGCGCCCTTTCCAATATAGACCTGAAAATTGAAGACGGCAATCCTGCCGCCGTAGCGCTCCGCACCCACTTTGCGCAGCACAGCTTTATATCCCACTGCAACATTGCCATAGGCAACGGTAAAGCCGGGCTGTTTGATGTAGGCAATATGATGGAAGATGTAAAATTCTATGGCGGCGACTACGGCATTTATACCACCAAAGCATCGCCG
Source organism: Chitinophaga sp. (assembly GCF_035761305.1). Classification (GTDB taxonomy): domain Bacteria; phylum Bacteroidota; class Bacteroidia; order Chitinophagales; family Chitinophagaceae; genus Chitinophaga. The sequence continues at coordinate 7,073 of NZ_DASTRI010000053.1, forward strand.
GGGTGGCAGTTTATGATGATGGACACCTACTTTGAAGGGCAGCGCAAAACAGCCGTTAAAACGCAGCAGGCAGGTTTTACCATTGTGCGCATGCAGGTAAGGAACGCGCCTGCCGCTATACAGGTCGACAGCAACTACTGGGAAAAGATATTCATGGAAAACTGCCGGTTTGAAAATATCAGCGGCCCCGCCATCCGCCTGAGCGATGAAGGCAATGCCAACATGCAGCTGAACATCCGCCGGCTGTATTGCAGGAAAGTGCCGGTGCTGGTGCACTACCCCAAAACCGATACCGCTACCAAAGCACCGGGCAATGCCTATGTGGTAAACACCTTTACCTACGGGCTGCAGATAAACGACCTGGGGCAGGAAGGGCAATACACCTGCACGCAGGATATACAGCCGCTTAAAACCATACCTGCCGCCCTTGAAAGCGATATTCCTGCGCTGCCGCCTATGCCGCAATGGGTGAACCTGAAAACCCTGGGCGCAAAAGGAGATGGCATTACCGACGACACCAAAGCCATACAGGAAGCAGTAAATAAGTACCCGGTGATTTATGTGCCCCAGGGCGCTTACCGCATATCAGAAACCATACACCTGCAGCCCAATACTGTTTTAATAGGCCTGCATCCCATGGCCACCCATTTTGCCCTGGCAGAGCATGCGCCTGCATTCGGCGGCTTTGGCGCGCCCAAAGCCATGGTGGAAGCGCCGCCCGGCGGCGCCAATATCATTACCGGCATTGGCCTGTACACGGCAGAAAGCAACTACCGCGCCGTAGCCTGTAAATGGATGGCCGGCGAACATTCCATGATAGATGATGTAAAGTTCATAGGCGGACATGGCACCATGCGCCCCGGCACCAAAACAGGCTGGCAGTGGGAAGAAAGGGAGCCTGCGCCCAACGGCCGCCGTACCGTTGGTAACCCGCTGTGGGACACCCAGTACTGGAGCCTGTGGGTAACCAATAACGGTGGCGGTATTTTTAAGAATATCTGGTCGGCCAGCACCTTTGCCACCGCGGGCTTTTATGCTAACAACACTACCACACGGGGCCGTATATACGCCATGTCTGTTGAGCATCATGTACGCAATGAAGTGCGGTTTAAGCAGGTGGCCAACTGGCACGTATATGCGCTGCAGTTGGAAGAGGAAAGCGTGGAAAGCTCAGAATGCCAGCCCCTGGAAATTGACCACTGTAAAAACATGACCTTTGCCAACCTGTACACCTTTCGCGTAATACGGGTAAAGGTGCCCTACCCGTATGCCGTTCGCACCTGGGACTGCGCCGGGCTGGAGCTGCTGAACATGCATAATTACAGCCAGATCAAGTATACCACCGATAACCCGCTGTATGATATAAACACCGATATTGAAGTGCGGCCAACAGAGTTTGCCCGGCTGTACATCAGCGGCAACAAACCTTCACAAAAGCATGGGTGCGACAGCAGCATACAACGCCTGGCTAAAGGGTTTGAGTTTGCCGTTGGCCTTTGTGCCGACTCAAAGGGCAATGTATACTTTGCAGAGCAGCGTATGAAACGCGTGTACAAATGGAATGCTGCTGCACAATCGCTGGAGCTGCTGGCGGATTTTCCCTGGGAGCCCCTTTCGCTGGCCTGCGACTCACAGGACAACCTGCTGGTAGTGTTCCGCTATAATCCTCAGCCCGGCCTGCTCATAAACGGACAGCCGGAGCATTATGAAAATCCGCCGGACGCTGCCGGCACTTCGTTCAGCGGCTGGGGCAACTCCGGCTTCGGCACCCTCGTATACGCCGTTGATCCCGGCGCGCCGGAAAACACCATCCACCTGCTGAATAAATCACCCATGGGCGCTGTGCACAATGTTTACAAAGCATTATACCCTTCCAACCGCTGGCGCGATTATCATGATTTTAATACTATCACCATAAACCGCAATACCGAATGTTGGGTAGCGCCGGATGGCCGTACCATTATACCTGTATGCTACGACCTGGCGCGCGCATGCGCCCTGGTGCAGGCTTTTCCCGGCAAGCCGCTGTACGCCGCAGATGAATATGACAAGCGTACTGTAAAATGTGAGGTAGATGCGCAGGGCTACTTATCAAACCTCAGCTATTTTGCGGAAAAAGGCGAGTTCAGCGCAATACCGGATGAACAGGGCAATGTGTGGATAGCCGACGGGCAGCTATACCGCTTTGACGCGGCAGGTAAACAACGCAAGTGGCTACCCGTACCGGAACGGCCCTCTACCCTGGCCATTACCGGCGGCAACACGCTGTACTTTACAGGTCGCACAGCATTATACCGCACGGTTATTAAATAACAACCTGCCGCAAAATCGGGCTGCGGCACAAACATTGCACTTTTCCTGGCGGTAACGTTAATCTGCATACCATGGTACATGATGAGTTCCGCGATAAGGTAGTAGTAATTACAGGCGCATCGGCCGGTGTAGGCAGGGTTACAGCCTGGGAATTTGCCAAACAGGGCGCACGCGTGGTGCTGCTGGCCCGCGGCAAAGACGGGCTGGAAGCGGCTTCCCGGGAAGTAGAGCAGTATGGCGGCAAAGCGCTGGCTATAACAGTGGATGTAGCTGACCCGGAAGCGCTGGCGGCGGCGGCGGATATTGCAGAAAAACAATTCGGGCCAATAGATGTTTGGGTAAATAATGCCATGAATAGTGTATTTGCCCCCCTGAAAAATATTACCCCGCAGGAATTTAAACGCGTTACCGAAGTCACTTACCTGGGCCAGGTATATGGCGCCATGACGGCCCTGAAACGCATGCTGCCGCGTAACCGGGGCTCCATTGTGCTGGTAGGCTCTGCCCTGGCCTACCGCGGCATTCCCCTGCAATCGGCCTACTGCGGCTCAAAGCATGGCATACAGGGGTTTTACGACTCTCTCCGCTGCGAGCTGAAGCACGATAAAAGCAATATAAAAATGTGCATGGTGGAGCTGCCGGCCATGAACACCACACAGTTTCACTGGGTGCTCAGCAAACTGCCCAACAAGCCCCGGCCCATGGGCAAGGTGTACCAGCCGGAAGTAGCTGCCAGGGCCATTGTATTTGCGGCAGCGCATAACCGCAGGGATATTTGGGTAGGCTTTCCTACCTACAAAGCCATTATCGGCAATAAAATTGCGCCCTGGTATGCCGACTGGGTACTTGCACGCAACGGCTATAAAGGACAGCAAACAGATGAACCAGCCGGCCTTGACCGTGTTAATAATGTATGGGAGCCGGTGCCCGGCGATCCCGGTGCTTACGGCAGCTTTAAAAACATTGCCACCAACCGCAGTGTTACCCTGTGGCTAACCATGCACCGTGAGTGGGTATGGGCTGCCCTTGCGCTGCTGGTGATCGCGCTGGTTTGGATAATAGCAGGATAACTATCATCATTATATGGATAAAGGCAAACAATCAGATTACCAGCCGATAGAGAACTACGGCATTGTAGGTAACCTGCACACCGTAGCCCTGGTATGTTTAAACGGGTCTATTGATTTTATGTCATTCCCCAGGTTTGATGCCCCTACAATTTTCTGCAAGCTGCTGGATGCGCACAAAGGCGGCAGCTTTTGTCTTACGCCTATTATGGAAGGCATTATCTCCAAACAGCTGTACCTGCCCGATACCAATGTGCTGGTAACACGCTTTTTTTCCGAAGAAGGCATTGCGGAAATGATAGATTATATGCCCGTTACAGGTGATGAAAGTAAATGTGCGCTCATCAGGAAGATCACCACCATACGGGGCAAAATAAATTTCCGCATGACCTGCGCGCCGCGGTTCAATTACAGCCGTACCTCCCACACCGTTACCATGCATGGCAACAGCATTCATTTTACACCGGAGCAGGATGATAAGCTGCTGCCATGCTGGCTTACCAGTAATGTGAAAATGCAGGTAAAGGGTAAGGATGCCGTAGCCTCCTTTACATTAAAGGAAGATGAAAGCGCCTGTTTTTTGCTGGAGTCGCCCGTGAATAAGAACAACCGTAAGCGCAACCTGGATGATTATGTGAACTTTACCTACCAACAAACCATCCGCTACTGGCAAAACTGGCTGGCCCTTTCCAATTACAGCGGGCACTGGAAAGAAATAGTGCACCGCTCTGTACTTACACTCAAGCTGCTGATCTCCAACAAATACGGCTCTATGGTGGCCGCTCCCACCTTTGGCCTGCCGGAGTCTATCGGGCACGGGCGGAACTGGGATTACCGCTACACCTGGATAAGGGATGCCGCCTTTGCCATGCATGCCTTTTTGCAGCTGGGTTTCCTGGATGAGGCTAAAGCCTTTTTGCAATGGGTAAAAGACCAAAGCACGCAAAAAGAGCTGCAGCTGATGTTTGCCGTAGACGGCAGCAATAACCTGGACGAGCTGGAGCTGAACCACCTGCACGGCTACATGGGCTCCAGGCCCGTGCGCATTGGTAATAACGCCTATAAGCAAACGCAGATGGATGTGTACGGGGAGCTGCTGCAAACCATTTATATTTATGCGCTGCACGGCGGGGATATTACCTACGAATACTGGAAAATTATTGAGCACTATGTGAACGCGGTAATTGACAACTGGGATTGCCCTGACCACAGCATATGGGAAGTGCGCGGTATAAAACGCGAGTTCCTTTTTTCAAGGGTCATGTGCTGGGTAGCGCTGGACCGCGCCATAAAAATCGCCAACCACTTCTCTTTCCCGTTCGATACACTGAAGTGGTACCAGGTAAGGGACGAGATATATAAAGATGTATATGAGAATTTCTGGAACGAGGAGCGGCAGTCCTTTGTACAGTTCAAAGGAGGCGACACCATTGACGCCAGCGCCTTGCTGATGCCGCTGCTGCACATTGTTTCCCCCAACTCCGAAAAATGGCAGCAAACCATGCAGGCCATTGACAATGAGCTAAGCCTGGATGTGCTGGTGTACCGCTACCAGGAAAAGCAGCAGGAAATAGATGGGATGACCGGCCCCGAAGGCACCTTTACCATGTGCTCTTTCTGGCATATTGAATGCCTTGCCCTGCGGGGCGAAACAGAAAAAGGAAGGGAGCATTTTGAAAAGATGATCGGCTATGCCAACCACCTGGGCCTGTTCTCCGAACAGCTGGGCATTAAGGGCGAGCATCTCGGCAATTTCCCGCAAGCCTTTACCCACCTGGGCTTAATAAGCGCCGCCATACAGCTTAGCAAAAAGAAAATATGACACAAAAAGTAAAAAAGCAAAAATTAAAAAACCTCCAGGTTAAGTGCGTAATACCAGGTATATAAAGTTCATGCTGTAATATGTGGCACAACCTGCTTTCTCATAAACGATACTGAGCGTTCTGCTTTTTACTTTTTAATTTTTGCTTTTTTACTTTTCCTTTTGCAGAAAAGCTACCAGCGCCGCCAGCTCATCCTTCCGCAGCATGCCGCCATATGCCGGCATCTCATCACCACCGTTTACAATACGTATATTCATTTCCGTTGCATTCAGCCGCAGGCCCACGGTAGTAAGGTCAGGCCCGGTAAGGCCGCCTTTGCCTTTTATTTTATGGCAGTACAGGCAGCCCTTTTCATAGAACAATGCCGCGCCGTGTATAACCGTTGTGTCCTGCGACTGGATAGACCCGGGTGTTAAAGGTTTTACGCCAAAATTGGGCGCCCAGGGTGAGCTCATGCCCAGCATCAGCAGGTTAAACACGATAGCCGTTACGCATACCACACCAAATACCGCCCATGGGCGCCGTATGGGGCTGCGCTCTCCTCTTTTGGCAATAAAGGGTACCGACAGTAAAACGATAATGGTTAAAATAGGCCCTATAAAAATAGCGTACGACTCTATTTTCGGCGGCATAAGCGCAAACAGCGAAAATATTGCCAGCATGTACCAGTCGGGCCGCGGCGTGGTGTACACAAACGAAGGGTCGGGCGGCTGCGTAAGCTCCGGCGGGCCATATATAAGCGCCAGGCAAAGAATGGCGATAATGGTAATAACGCCAAACACGGCGTCGCGCCAGGCGGCGTAGGGCCAAAAAGGCACGCCTTCCTTTTCCAGCATTTGTTTGTACCACGCCCGGTACCTGGAAGGATCTACCGGGCGGCCGGCCTTTGGCGGTTCTGAAATGCCGTTGCGTATCACCAGCATTAAGTGGTAACCCACAAACAGGAAAATAAAAGCCGGTATGATGAACACGTGGTAAGAAAAAAAACGGCTTAGCGTATGCCCGCCGATAGTGCTGCCGCCCAGCAGCCAGCGGGCTGCCCAGGTGCCTATAACCGGTATGCGGCCCAGCTGCTCCGCAGCTACCACCGACGACCATACGCCGTTGGAGTCCCAGCGCAGCAGCTGTCCTGTAAAACCCATCATAACAGTAAGCAGTAACAGCACTACGCCGCTTATCCACGACATTTCACGCGGGTACTTATACGCTGCCGTAATGTACACGCGTATCATGTGCGCGCCTACCATAATGATCATACCGGAAGCGCCGAAATAATGAATACCGCGCAGCCAGCGTCCCATCACCGCCTGGTGGGTAATAAAGTTCAGCGACTCATAAGCACCGGATGCAGAAGGCTGGTACAGCAGGGAAAGCGCCACCCCTGTAATTACCTGCAGCACCAGGCAAAACAGCGTGGCGCTGCCAAACACATAAGCCCACCGGGAGCCGGGCGGCACCCGGTGCTCCATCAGTGGTTTAAATATCTCCGTAAAGCCGCTGCGGTCATCTATCCAGTTCCATATTTTCTTTAAACGCTGCATAGTTTTTTAAGCGCTGATGTTGGTAATAGGCAAAGGCCTTGTTTTTATTTCCACATGCTGCCGGTGAACGCGCACCTGGTAGCGCGTTAGCGGCTTGGGTGGCGGGCCTGCTGCTACAGAGCCGTCTTTGTAATACACTCCGCCATGGCAGGGGCACATAAACAACGATGCTTTATCCACCCAGCGCACGGGGCAGCCCAGGTGGGTGCAGTTGGCGGAAAAGGCGGTAAACCGGTTGCCTGCATCACGGCGCAGCCACACGGCAGTGCGCGCATTTACGCCGGCCCAGGGCTCAGGCGCCGCGTTTTCAAAAGTCACCAGCCGGGTAACGCCTATGTCAAAATCATCTACCGTGCCTACCTGGCGCCAGGTATCGGGCACTTTTTCCAGCAGCGGCGCCAGCAAGGCGCTGAGCACAGGCACACTGGCCAGCGCTGCCGCCAGGCCGCCCAGTCCCAGGCTAAGCTTTACTAAAAACGCCCTCCGCTGTTCATTCGTTTGGTGTGTCTTCATGCCGTAACAGGTTGATCCAGCCAATAATGGCAACAATAAATACAAGCACGCCGGCCAGCAGTATAACCCAGGTAGAGATCAGTCCCCAGCCGATGAACATAAGCCCCAGGGCCAGGAAAAAAGGCCAGTATGTGGGATGCGGCAGTCTTTCAGGCCGGGCCTTTTCCCAATCCGGCTGCGGGATGATCACATTGTTTTCAACATCAGTCATAAGTTGCGCTTAAAGTGTTAATGGTATTGCCGGCAAACCAGCGCTGCAGCAGCAACAAGCAGCCGGCCAGGTATATGAAGCAGCAGGGCACCCACATAATAAGGCCCGCGGCCTGCTGGTCTGCCGCGCGGGAAAGCCCCCAGGGGCCGCTGCCCGTACTGTGCATCATGGCGTCCATATCAATGTAATGATGGTAGGTGCCTAACGGGGCAAATGTGATCAGTAAGCCCAATAGTGAACAGGTTATGCAGGCCGTAAACAAATACAGCACCCCCTGCAGCGGGTGAATGTGGTAACGCGGCACCGGCCCTGCCAGCGGCCAGCAAAAAAGCATGCCGGCCAGCACCATGCCTGCTGTGTGCAACAGCGGCAATATGCTGTAGGGCGCGTGCATTTGCGCTGCCGCGGCATCAAACACCGCGGGAATATGCCAGCACCACATTAACCCTACGCCGGCCATCCACCCCAGCCAGCTGCGCCTGTACAGGAAAGCCGACAGCCTGTTAACCCCGTGCTGCAATCGTTCAGGCAACACCGTGGGTATGCTTAATACCAGCAAAGGCCCGCATACCAGCAGCAGCATAATGTGTGTGATCATATGCGCGCTGAAGTAATAACGCATCCCTAAATAGTGCAGGGGCGAACAGGCCGCCAGTACAAAAACGCTCATTCCCAGCCAGAAGAACAGCGCGCGTTTTTGCCGTTTAAAGCCACTCAGCCAATAGTAGGCACCGGTTACGGCCAGCAGCAACGCTATATTAACGGGTGAAAAATTCCATTGTGTAAGAACGGTTTCCATGTGCATACCGTTTTATAAATGAGGTAATACATAAATGATTGTAAATACAAACAGCCATACTACATCTACAAAATGCCAGTACATGCCAATGGTGCTGATAGCGGATGAGGAACGGCGGCGGTCAAAATCGCCCAGGAAAGCCATTGTGGCAATAATAGCCAGCAGCACCAGCCCCGCAAACACATGCAGGCCATGAAAGCCGGTAAGCGTAAAAAAGCTGGAGCCGAACATGCTGCCGCCGGGACTTACATGCTCACGCAGCAGCCTGGTGTACTCTATACCCTGGCCGCACAGGAATATAGCGCCCAAGGCAATGGTGGCCAGCAGCCATAGCTTCAAATGTTTTATACGGCCATGCTTATAGCTGGCTGCAGCCCTTTCAAACGTAAAGCTGCTGCTGAACAGCAGCACGCTGAAAAGGCCGGTGGTTTTAATGCTAAGGCGCTGCACCTCTGCGGGCGCAAAGCCGGTAACCTTTGAAAAATATACATAGGCTACTATCAGCGAAAGAAAGAACAGCGCTTCTGTTCCTATCACCAGTTTCATCATCAGCTTATTTTCCATGGTCGTTGTTATTTTTCCAGTCGGCGTCTGACGGGCGTTTATAATCGCGGAAAGGCCGGGCGCTTCTTACGGGCAGCACTGTATGAAAGTTGCGCAGCTGCGGGGTCGATGTAGTGGTCCATTCCAGGGTATTGGCGTCCCAGGGATCGGGGGGCGCCGGCGCTCCCCGTTTTACCGCCTTAACAATAATGTAAACCAGCAGCAATATTGAAAAGCCCATTAAAAAAGCGCCAATGCCGGAAATAATGTTCAGTGTGCGCCAGCCCGGCAGGTCCGGGTAGGTGTATACGCGGCGGGGCATGCCCATAGCGCCCAGGGCGTGCTGCACCAGGAAGGTGAGGTTAAACCCGGTTACAAACAGCCAGAAGAACCAGCGGCTGAGCCTTTCATTTAACATGCGCCCGCTTATTTTCGGAAACCAGTAGAACAGGCCGGCCAGCAGGCCAAAAAGACTGCCGCCTACAAACACATAATGCAGGTGCGCCACCACGTAATAGGTGTCTGTAAGCTGCCAGTCAATAGGCACAATAGAAAATGATATGCCGCTTAACCCGCCTATGGTAAACTCTACCAGGAATGCAACAGAGAACAGCATTGAAACGGTGAAACGCAGGCTGCCCTTATACATGGTGGCCAGCCAGTTAAAGATCTTTACCCCGGTGGGCACGCCTATCAGCAGGCTGGCGGCTGAAAAAAAATTGTTCACAGTGTTGCCCAGGCCCGCAGCAAACATATGGTGCACCCACACGCCAAAGGCCAGCAGCGCAATGGCAATGCCCGAAGCTACCACAAACGCATACCCGAAAATAGGCTTGCGGCTGAACACCGGGAATACTTCTGAAAAAATGCCAAACACCGGCAGTATCAGGATATATACTTCGGGATGGCCGAACAGCCAGAACAAATGCTGCCATAAAATGGCGGAGCCGCCGGCGGTTGCGGAAAAGAAATGGGTATGCAGCTGCCGGTCCAGCAACAGCATGGCCAAGGCTGCATTTAAAGCGGGAAAAGCCGCCAGCACCAAAAAAGAGTTTACCAGCACCATCCACACAAACAGGGGCATATACCGCAAACGCATGCTGCGCACCCGGTACACCAGTATGGTCACAACCAGGTTAATGGATGTGGTTACGGTACCAATGCCGCCCAGCAGCAAACCGGTACAGTAATAATCAACTCCCGGCGATGAGGAATAGTTATACTGGTTCAGCGGCGCATAGTTAAACCAGCCGGCATCC
>NZ_DASTRI010000054.1:0-23195 GCF_035761305.1 Chitinophaga sp.
GGCGAGCTTACACTGCCGGACTTTTAATTTTATAAACATCTCCTACAATTCGTAATTGTCAATTCGTAATTACCCCGTAATTCTCCCCAATATCTCATGCCCCAGCTTATCCCGTTTGGTTTGCAGGTAAAACTCGTTGTGGGGGTTGGGATGTATTTCAATGGGAACATTTTCTACGATCTCCAATCCATACCCTTTAAGGCCGGCGCGTTTGCGGGGGTTGTTGGTCATGAGGCGTATTTTGCTGATGTTCAGCTTACGCAGTATCTGCGCGCCGATGCCGTAATCGCGTTCGTCCATTTTAAAGCCCAGCTCCAGGTTAGCTTCTACGGTATCGCGGCCTTCTTCCTGCAGCTTGTAGGCTTTCAGCTTGTTGAGCAGCCCTATGCCGCGGCCTTCCTGGTTCATGTACAGGATCAGGCCTTTGCCTTCTTTTTCTACCATGGTCATGGCAGCATGCAGCTGCTCGCCGCAGTCGCAGCGCAGGGAGTGCAGGATGTCGCCGGTAAAGCAGGAGGAGTGTACGCGCAGCAGCACGGGCTCGTCTTCTTCCCAGTCGCCTTTTTTCAGGGCCATATGCATATCGCCGGAGTTGAGCTGCTTAAAGGCAATCAGCTCAAAGTTGCCGTACTTGGTAGGCATCTGCACCCGTACTTCTTCCTCTACCAGCGACTCTGTGCGCAGGCGGTAGGCAATAAGATCTTTTATGGATATTAGTTTCAGGTCGAATTTGGAGGCTATTTCGCGCAGCTGGGGCAGGCGGGCCATAGTGCCGTCTTCATTCATGATCTCTACCAGCACGCCCGCAGGTTCAAACCCGGCCAGGCGGGCCAGGTCTATTGTAGCTTCTGTGTGGCCGGCGCGGCGTAGCACACCGCCTTTCTTGGCTTTGAGCGGAAAAATGTGCCCCGGTTTGCCCAGGTATTCAGGACGGGTATTGGGATCAATGAGCGCCTGCACGGTTTTGGCCCTGTCGTGGGCAGATATGCCGGTGGTACAGCCATGACCCAGCAGGTCTACGCTAACGGTAAAAGGGGTTTGGTGCAGGGCGGTGTTATCACGTACCATCATTTCCAGGCCCAGCTCTTCACAGCGTTCTTCTACCAGGGGAGCGCATATGAGGCCGCGGCCGTGTATGCTCATGAAGTTAATGATCTCAGGTGTGACGTTACGGGCAGCGGTCACAAAATCGCCTTCGTTCTCGCGGTCTTCATCATCCACCACTATAACCAGTTTTCCTTTTTTAATATCATCAAGGGCGGCTTCAATTGTGTCTAGCATATATAAAGATCAGTCAGTTGAAATAATGGGCAAAGTTAGCACAAATTAGGTTGCTATAAACAGTACCCGGGGAACGGCCATACTGCACCGCCGTGAACCGGGCGGGCATGCGTTGTTGTTAACCGGTTCATTTTTAATATGCTGCAGGAAAAAACCCGTATAAAAAGCCGGCCCGTAAGGGTTAATATTGATTGTCATGGGAAAGCAAAATTAAACAGCGCCTATTTGCGCATGCAGGCGCCCCCATATATAAGGGTGGCATAAGATGTGGCGCATCGACGCCCAATGCTCCTTTATACAAAAGAACACCTATACAAAAGAACGCTGCAGGCACAGCACCCTAACAGGCCGCTGCCATCCCTTATCGCGCGCTCGCCCCTGTTGTACACGCCATCATCTTGCACATCTGCATATCCGCACATCTGCACATCTACCTACCCTCCTTCTTTCCGCAGCAGGCGGGGCTTTTTGCGCGCCGGCAATGGCCGCTGCCGGACAGTTACCGGCTGTTGCGGAGCAGGCAAAGATGCAGCGCTGCTATGGGATGATGGCAAAGGCGCAGCATTGCCGGGTACAATATTGCCAGGTGTAACAGCGCGTGTGGCAATTGCGGGAGATGAAGCTAAAGGCGTTGCAGCAGCATTACCGGGAGCAACCGTGCGCATAGCGCCGCCAGGAGCCGCGGGCTTTTTTTCCGGCAGCAGCACGGCCGCTACGCACGACACCATTGCCGCCTTTTCTGCAGAGGTATAAATAGCGCCATTTGCTTCTTCCTTAATAAAGCGCAGCTGCAGCGCAATTACCGTGGTAAGGCGTGCGCCGGCAGACAGCTGCAGCAGGGGCAGCACGCCGTTATGCACAGCGCCCAGGGCCACACAATCGGTAACCGTAGCTGTTTTGCGGCAAATGCCGGTGGCGGCGTCCAGGGCCAGGGCGGCTACCTGCACCTGTACATGGGAGGCATAGCGCGGGCATTTGAGCAGCTGTACCCAGTTATGCGGCAGGCTAACCCGCAGCTGCCCGTGCGGCTGGCGGGTGCAATTCACCTGGAAGCGCAGGGCGGCCTGGTTGTTAAAACGGAACTGCTGCAGGGCTGCCTTCAGCGCGGCAGGGGTAATAACGCGTTGCCCGCGGGGGCGTTCATCCGCGCGCAGGGCGCGGTAAAAGGCGGCGTTAAGGCGGTTTACCATGCCGCTGTCATGCGATGCGGGCCACAAACCGCCCAATGCCCGGCGAAACTGTTTGGCGGCGCTGCTGGCCCGGCCAAACTCCCCGGCGCTCTGGCGGCTGGCGGCGCTCAGGCTACCGGGCCTGTACACCGGCCTGCTGCGGCAGCAGGTTTTGTTGCCGCGGCGGTAGAAGATGAGGTCACCTACCCTGCCTTCTATTTTCATAGGACCTTTTAATATGGCCATTGGATAGTGGTTTTCTTATAAAACAATAGTGGTTTACTCCTACTAACAACCGGTAAATCACTTTGTTCACCCGGAAGTGATATTATTAATGCCCCAAAAACAGGTGGACTTAATGTGGACTTGATCCGGAATAGAGCTGGGGAACAAGCGGCCTTTATATATGATTTACAGCACCGGAACCGCTTGAAAACGCCTTTTTTCATTACAAGAAACCACTTTATCAGCCTGCTACCATAAAAACACCACTACTTTTCCCCATTTTTAACATATTACAATTATACCAATTTGAATATTCTTAATTTCTTAGCCGGCTCATTGAAGAAATAGACGGTGTTTAGCCATGAATTTGAATAACCTGCAAGCAGTATATAGAGAGAGGATTAAAACCGCTATACCTTAACAATTTGTTAATTCCACGTTAAAATTTTGAAACGATTATTTCTCAATTTTGCGGGATAAATCAAACATGCAAGCATTATGGGATTTCACAAAATTTTACTCACAGTTTCCCTCTTGTTGAGTACTATTTTTTCCTATGCCCAGGTTACTACCAGTAGCCTCACCGGTGTAGTAAAAGATAATAAGAATGAGCCTTTGATCGGAGCCACTGTAAAGGCAACTCACCTGCCTTCCGGTACTGTTTACGGAACCATTTCGCAGGCCGATGGCCGGTTTACCATCCCCAATATGAGGGTAGGTGGCCCCTATAAGGTGGAAGTAACCTTTATAGGGTATGTAACCCGTACCTACGACAACATTGCCCTGCAGCTGGGTGTACCCGGCAGGCTGAACGTACAGCTGGAAGACAACTCCAAATCACTGAACGAAGTAGAGGTGATCTATAACAGGAACGCCATTATTTCCCCTGAAAGGCAGGGTACCCAAACCAGCCTTTCACAGCAGCAGCTGCAAACACTGCCCACTGTTACCCGCAACATCAACGATTTTGCGCGCCTGGTGCCGCAGGCACAACCCAGGAGAGATGCCTCTGACGGCAGCACCATGGGTATTTCCTTTGCAGGCGCCAGCCATAAATACAACCAGTTCACCATCGACGGCGCCAATGCTACCGACGTATTTGGTTTGGCAGCCAGCGGCACCAACGGCGGGCAGGCCGGCATCAACCCTATTCCCTTTGACGCTATTGAGCAGGTACAGATCGTACTTTCTCCCTATGATGTTACCCTGGGTGGTTTTACCGGCGGTGGCGTGAACGCTGTAACCCGCTCCGGCTCCAACGAGTTCCACGGATCTGTTTACGGCTTTAACCAAAACCAGTCGTTCGTAGGCAAAAGCGCCGATACCCGCGAGAAATACGGTGATTTCCACGACTGGACCTTTGGCGCCCGCCTGGGTGGTCCCATCATTAAGGATAAGCTGTTCTTCTTTGTGAACTATGAAGGTGAAAGACGCAGCCGCCCGCTGGACTTCCAGCCCGGTTCCGGCGCCTCCTCCATTGACGTGAATACCGTAAAGGACCTGAGCGACTTCCTGAAAAATGAAAGCCAGCACCCTGGCTGGAGCTATGACCCCGGCGCTTATAACGGCATTGATATTCCCAAGGTGGCCAACTCTGTTTTTGCCCGTATTGACTGGAACATCAATGACAAGAACAAGCTGACCATCCGCCACAGCTTTGTGAAGGGGCATAACCTGATCATCAGCGACTCCCGCACCGCTATGAGCTTCCTGAATAACGGTTACCAGTTCAACTCTACCAACAACTCATCTGTAATTGAGCTGAGCACCAACATATCCAGCAGGTACTCGAACATGCTGCGCCTGACCTATAACGCCACCCGCGATAACAGGTCTACCCCCGGCAATCCCTTCCCGGCGGTTTCCATTTCAGAGAACGGCGCCACCTACCGTTTCGGTACGGAGTTCAGCTCCCAGGCCAACAGGCTTGACCAGGACAACTACACTATTACCGATAACTTTAACATCTATGCCGGTAAGCATACCATTACTGTTGGTACCGACAACCAGTTCTATAACACCAAGAACGTGTTCCTGCAGGGTGTGCTGGGCAGCTACTCCTACAGCAGCATAGCCGACTTTAAGGCTAACCAGAACCTGCAAAGCTACTCTACCAACTATTCGTCCAAAGGCAAAGGCGACCTGGCCGCTTCTGTAATGCATGCCGCACAGTTTGGCCTGTATATACAGGACGCCTTTGATATTGCCGATAACTTTAAACTGACCTACGGCATCAGGGCGGACATGCCGGTGTTCTTTAACAAGCCTGCGGCCAACGATTACTTCAACAGCTCCGACCTGGCTAAGAACAACGACGTAGCTACGGATAAAATGCCGAAATCACGGATACTCCTTTCACCGAGAGCCGGTTTTAACTGGGATGTTAAAAAAGACGGCACCACACAGCTGCGTGGCGGCGTAGGCTTATTTACCGGCCGTGTACCGTTTGTATGGATATCTAACCAGTATGCCGGTACAGGTGTAGCCAGGATCAGCTACTCTGCCAACAACGCAGCGGCCGTACAGGCCGCGGGCATTACCTTTACGCCGAACGATCCGTACCAACCGGCTGCCAGCGGCAGCACACCTCCGCCCACTGAAATTGACGTAACAGAACGCGATTTCAAATTCCCGCGGATCCTGCGCGCCAACCTGGCCATTGACCAGAAGCTGCCTTTTGGCTTTATTGGTACCATTGAAGGTATTTATACCAAAACCGTACAGGACATTCTTTATCATGACCTGAACCTGGCGCCTTCCACCACTTCCATTAACCTGGAAAACACCACGCGCCCCTTCTACGGCACCCTGGCAGACCCGCGCTTTACCAAAGTGCTGGCCCTGGGCAATACTGACAAAGGATATTCCTATAACGTTACCGCACAGCTGCAAAGGGCGTTCAGCCACGGATGGTACGGCAGCATATCATACAGCCTTGGCCACTCTTATACGGTAAACGACGGTACTTCTTCTACCGCATCCTCTAACTTCCGTTATGCCTATAACATCAACGGCCTTAACAACCTGGATCTGACCCGCAGCAACTACGACCAGGGTTCCCGCATTGTGGGCTTTGTTAGCAAAAAGTTCAAATACGGCAGGTTTGCCACCAACATCAGCCTGGTGTACACCGGCCAGTCCGGGATGCCGCTTTCCTATGTGTACTTTGGTGACATAAACGGCGATGACGGTACTACCGCTACCTCTGCCAACACCAGCAACAGCGCGGACATTATGTACATACCCACCAGCGCGGCACAGTTCACTACCTTAACAACGAACGGTGTTACCTATACCCCGGAACAGCAGTTTGCCATGTTCCAGGACTATGTGAACTCCAACGATTACCTGCGCGAGCACCAGGGCAAGAACACGGAAAGGAACGGCGCACGCCTGCCCTGGGAAAACCACTTTGATCTGAAGCTGGGTGAAGACTTTGCCGTATATAAAGATCATACGTTGAGCCTTACTGTTGATATTTTCAACATCGGCAACCTGCTGAACAAAAACTGGGGACGCGCTTACTACCCGGGCAACAGCAACCAGGAGCTGCAGCCGCTTAACCTGGCCAAAACCGCCAGCTGGATAGATGCCAACACACCCGCCTTTACCTTTAACCCGCAATTCGGGTTAAACAAGTACACCAGCAAACCCTGGGCATATTCCAACTTCCTTTCACGCTGGAACATGCAGGTAGGCGTACGTTATAGCTTCTGATGAAGCGATTGTACTTACATAATCACACCTTTTACAAAAAGCCGGATCAAATGATCCGGCTTTTTTTTGCGTGTATAGGAAGCCACCGGACAAAAAGGGCTGCCGACAGGCGTTACTTCCCCCGGCAAATCCCGGCATTTTTCGCTATTTTTAATAGGTGACGGAAAACTACTACAAATGGCATTCGCCCTACCTGGGCAAAGACTTTGAAATGCTGGTGTTCGGGGATGAAGGTTACCCGCTGATATTGTTTCCCACCTCAATGGGCAGGTATTATGAGAGCAGGGAGCGCGGCCTTATTGAGGCCATACGCTGGTTCGTGGACGAGCAGCTGATACGCGTTTACTGCCCCGACAGCATAGACCATCACAGCTGGTATAACCCGCATATTTCCCCTGCGCAACGCGCCTATAACCATACCCGTTATGACCAGGCGCTGCTGCATGAGGTGCTGGCGCGCGCCGTACAGGAAACCGGCGTACAGCGTGTGGCCGTGGCCGGTTGCAGCTTCGGCGGCTACCATGCCGCTAACTTTGCTTTCCGTTACCCCGAAAAAGTATCGTACCTGTTTAGCCTGAGTGGTACCTTTGACATACGTTTCCGGCTGAACGGCCATTATGACGATAACGTATATTTCAACAACCCGGTGGATTATATGCCGGACAATCCTACCGCTGCACTGTGGCGCATGGGCATTATACTGGGTGTGGCGGATAATGATGTGACCCGTGTGCAGAACGAACGCCTGTCGGCCATACTGGCTGCCAAGCACATTACCCACTGGCTGGATGTACGCGGCAACGGTGTGCACGACTGGCGCTGGTGGAAAGAGATGTTGCCCTATTACCTGTCGCTTATAAAATGATCAACAAACCATGCAGGACCATCATAAAAATTTTTAACCATGAAAAAAATAGGCGTGCTATTTGGCCGGGAAACCGTTTTTCCCGGGGCATTAATTGAAAGGATCAATCAGCAAAAGCTTAAAAACATCACTGCTGAACCGGTAATGATAGACAAGGTGATACAGGGAACAAATACGGGTTATGCCGTAATACTGGACCGTATATCCCATCACGTACCTTTTTACCGCTCGTGGCTGAAACATGCAGCGCTGAACGGCGCCCTGGTAATGAACAACCCTTTCTGGTGGAGCGCCGATGAAAAGCTTGTGAACAACGAGCTGGCTATAAAAACGGGTTTAGTGGTACCCAAAACAGTGCTGCTGCCCTCTTTTCAGCACCCGCCGCATACCACCTCCGACAGCTTCCGCAACCTGCACTACCCCCTTGACTGGGATGCTATTTTTGCATATACCGGCTTTCCTGCTTACCTGAAGCCCCTGGCAGACGGGGGTTGGCGCAATGTGCACCGCGTAACCAGCGCCGAAGATTTTTTTGCACGCCATGCCACCACCGGCCAGGATGCCATGCTGCTGCAGGAGGAAGTACCTTTTGACGCCTATTACCGCTGCTTTTATATCGGCGGGCAGGTGCGCATTATGCCTTATGACCCGCCCCGCCTGCATCAGCACCGTTATGAGGCCGATTTTATGCCGGACGAAACCCTGCAGCAAACCCTGGTAAGGCAGGTGATACGGCTCAACCAGTACCTGGGCTATGATTTTAATACCGTAGAAATAGCGGTACGCGATGGCGTGCCGCATGTTATCGACTTTTTTAACCCGGCCCCTGAAGCCGACCAGCATATTATCGGTGAAGCTAACTTTGAATGGGTGGTGGCCGCCAGCACCGCCTTCCTGGTTGGAAAGGCCAAGGCACACACCATTAAAAAAGGTACCGCCGGCCTTACCTGGGGCGGCTTTTTACAGGATGCCGCCAAGCCGGCAACTGTAACAGAGAAAAAGAGGCCGGCAGCAGCGAAAAAAACCGGGGAGAAAAAGGCAGCGAAGAAGTAATTTCGTATTCCGTAATTGACTTATGCAGTTTACCCTCGGCATTGAAGAAGAATACATGGTAATGGACCCGCAAACGCGGGAGCTCCGCTCCCATGAGCAAAGGATTGTAGAGCAGGCCCACAAAGTGCTTCGTGATAAGGTAAAGGCCGAGTTTCACCAGGCAGTAGTGGAAGTAGGCACGCAGATCTGCACCAATATTGAAGAAGCCCGGGAGGATATTGCGCAGCTGCGCAAAACCATCTCGGCCATTGCCGGCGACCTGGGTTACAGTGTAGGCGCCTCCGGTACCCACCCCTTTTCCAAATGGGAGATGCAGCTGATTACAGACCATCCCCGTTATTTTGAGATCGTAAATGAAATGCAGGACGCTGCGCGCTCCAACCTTATATTTGGTTTACACGTGCACGTAGGCATGGAAAACCGGGAAATGGCGCTGCACATTGCCAATTCCGTACGGTATTTTCTGCCGCATATTTTTGCGCTCAGCACCAACTCCCCTTTCTGGGAAGGGCGCAACACCGGCTTTAAATCTTTCCGCACCAAAGTGTTCGATAAATTTCCCCGCACCGGCATACCCGATTACTTTGGCAGCATTGAGGAGTACGACAATTACATTAAGCTGCTCATTAAAACCAACTGTATTGATAATGCCAAAAAGATCTGGTGGGACCTGCGCGTGCATCCCTTCTTTAATACAGTAGAATTCCGTGTTTGCGACATTCCGCTAACCATAGATGAAACCTGTACCCTGGCCGCCCTGTTCCAGGCCGTATGCGCCAAGGTGTACAAGCTGCGCATGCAAAACCTCAACTTCATTATTTACAACCGCGCACTGGTGAATGAAAATAAATGGCGCGCCTCCCGCTACGGGATCGACGGCAACCTGATTGATTTTGGCAAAGAGATGGAAGTGAATGCCCGCGCCCTTATTTATGAGCTGCTTGACTTTGTAGACGATGTGGTGGACGACCTGGGCTCACGCCCCTTCATTGAAAATACCAGCCGCATACTGGAGCGGGGCACCGGTGCGGACCAACAGCTGCGTATTTACGAACAAACCAACAACCTGGTGACCGTAGCAGACTTTATAGTGCAACAGTTTTTAGTGAATGCGTAACTTTGCGCCTGAACAGCCTACCCGCTGCCTTCCAAGCTATGATACCGGCATTACGCACATATTATAACGGGCAGTTCACGCCCGCTAAATACCAGGCCTTCCTGGACCGCCTGGCCGCGGCCGCCGGCGAAGCGCCGGCCTTTCGCGTAGCGGAAACACCGGTGTTTGTGCCGGCAGCGCTTACCAGCAAGCTGGTACAGGCCTGTGAGGAAGTAGTGGAGGTAATACTACGCCCCGATTTTAAAACCCTTACCCGCGACGCTATTCCGCCGGCGCTGAAAGTACCCGAAGAGAATGCGCACCCGCACTTCCTGGTCATTGATTTTGCCGTATGCCGCGGGCAGAACGGGCAGCTGGAACCCCAGCTGATAGAGCTGCAGGGCTTCCCTACCCTGTTTGCCTTCCAGGAAGTAATGGCCCGTGCATACCGTGAGCAGTTTAATATACCCGGTACCGTTACCAACTTTTTTAACGGGCTGGATGCCGGCCGTTACTATGACCTGCTGCAGCAGCTGCTCACAGGCAGCTATGACCCGCGGGAGGTAATACTGCTGGAAGTAGCGCCCCACCTGCAAAAGACCCGGGTGGACTTTTACTGTACGCAAAAGCGGCTTGGCATAAACACCGTATGCGTAACAGCGCTGATACAGGAAGGCAACAAGCTGTATTACAATCATAACGGCGTTCGCACGCCTGTTAAACGTATATATAACCGCGTTATTTTCGATGACCTGATCAGGCAGCAGGCTACCCTGGGCAGCTATCCCAACCTGTTCCAGCACCTGGATGTGGAATGGATCACGCATCCCAACTGGTTTTACCGCATCAGCAAATACATGCTGCCGCTGATACACAGCGAGTTTGCGCCTAAAAGCTGGTACCTGCACACCCTGCCCGTAATACCCGCCGACCTGGAGAACTATGTGCTGAAGCCCCTGTTTTCCTTTGCAGGCCAGGGCGTGATCATAGATGTAACCCGGGCCGACATAGACAACATCAAAGATCCTGAGAACTGGATCCTGCAGCATAAGGTGAAATATGCGCCCGTTATTTACACGCCAACCGGCCCCGCACATTGTGAAATACGCATGATGTACATTTGGCCGGACGGCAGCCCGCGCCCGCTGCTGGTGCATAACCTGGCCCGCATCAGCAAAGGAAAGCTGATAAGCGTGGGCAGCAACAGCCAGGACACCTGGGTAGGAGGAAGCTGCTGTTTTTTTGAAGGCTGATATAAAAAGTAAAAAGTAAAAGTAAAAAGGTAAAAGCATTCACAGTTTTTAAAGTCCCCTTACTTTTCATTTTTGCTTTTTTACTTTTTATTTAAAACTACACTTATGCAACGTACAAACTTTTCTTCCGGCGCTCCCTGGGAAAACAGGGTAGGCTATTCCCGTGCTGTAAGAACAGGCAATGTGGTTGAGGTATCGGGCACCGTAGCGGCCGATGGCGATAAGGCGGTAGGCGAAGGAAACGCCTATGCCCAAACGAAATACATACTCGCCCGTATAGAAGCCGCACTGGTGGCGGCAGGCGCCTCCCTGCACGATGTGGTGCGCACCCGCATGTTTGTAACAGACATCAGTAAATGGGAGGAGGTAGGACGCGCGCACGGGGAGTTTTTCCAGAGCATAAAACCCGCAACCACCATGGTGGAGGTAAGCCGCCTGATAGACGAAAGGTTTATGGTGGAGATTGAGGCAACAGCCATTGTGAGCTAAATTGCTTACTGAAATTTCTCCTGCCAGGCCAGCATACCGCCGGCGAGGTTCTTTACATTCTGGAAGCCCATGGTTTCCAGCACCATAGCGGCCTGCCCGCTGCGGTTGCCGCTGCGGCAGTAAACAATCACCTCCTGGTCTTTCAGGTTATCTATCTCGTCTGTTTGCATGGCCCTTATATCGCCGAGCGGCAGCAGGATGCCGCCGATATTAAACTCGGCATTTTCATGAGGCTCCCGCACATCCACCAGGTTCAGCTGCTCGCCGCTGTCCATACGTTTTTTCAGTTCTTCAGGCGTTATATTTTCCATAATTATATTTTGTTGTTGTTGATTGAATGCTATTTTTTCACTACGGCAGCGTATCTACCGGTACAGCCGTATCTCTTACCGGTTTTACAGGTCCCAGCCAGATGTCGATGCTTTCGCCGGCGCGCACCATATTTTTTTCGCCCAGGTTATTGCGGCGGGGCGGCTCCTGCTTGGTTACAAAGGCATTGGCGGTATCGCTTACACCGGCGTCTATCAGCACGGTGCCCAGGTTCAGGTTACTGGCGCTGAGTATTTCCCGTGCTTCCAGGTAGGTAAGGCCTATGAGGTCCGGCACGGGGTTCTCAATGCTGCCGGTGCCGCTGCTCAGCACCAGGGTAATGTTGCTGCCTTCCGGTATCATTTTACCGGGTTTTATCACTTTGTGATTCAGCAGCTGCTGCAGCACGGTATTGGTGGCAAAGTCGGGCTTATAAATGGTATCGCCCACATTCAGGCGGCGGCTGCGCAGCGTCATTTCCGCGCTGCGGTAGGTAAGGCCTTCCAGGTCGGGCATGGCCACCATGGGTGGCACCACTTTATTTACAGTGAGATAGATGGTACGGCCCACCTTTACTTCGGCCCCGGTTTCGGGCTGCTGCTCCCATACGGCCAGCGCCGGAATACTGTCGATATAAATAGAGTCGCGCACATCTGCCTCAAAGCCGGCTTTTTCCAGCAGCATCATGGCTTCCTTCACGTTCTTACGGCGTACGTCCGGCACCGTTAATGTTTCATTATGCTTCGTGATAATGCCCAGCGACAGGAAAAACAGGATGCCGAGCACTATCATCAGTACTATTACTACTAAAAGGTTAAATCTGAACGAGCGTCTTGTGATTTTTTCAAACACCATAAGTTGTTTTTATGTTGAACTGAAAGCCGTGTTGAGCTGAAAGCTGAAAGCATAAAGCAAAAAGCACCCACAGTTGTTGAGGCCCTTTTACTTTTTACCTTTTACTTTTTACTTTTTACCTTTTGCTTTCTGCTTTCTGCTTTTTTGCCTTATGCTTTTTGCCGCAGACATTCTTCAATGAGCATGCCATAAAATTCCTGCAAGGTGCGGCCCGAAGCCCTTACCTGCTGCGGCACCAGGCTGTTCTCGGACTGGCCGGGCATGGTGTTGGCCTCCAGGAAATACAGCTTGCCGGTTGCTTCCTCCCATATAAAATCGATGCGCACAATGCCCCTGCAGTTGAGCTTATCATATAAAGCAGCAGCGGTTTGCTGCACGCGTTGCGTAATTTCATCCGGCACCTGCGCAGGCGTAATTTCCTGCGATACGCCGGGCGTATATTTGGCTTCGTAGTCAAAGAAATCTTTGCTGCTGATCACTTCTGTTATGGGCAGCACGGTAAGCTGTCCGTTCACTTTAAACAACCCGCAGGTAAGCTCGCGGCCTTTCACAAACTCCTCTATCAGCACCTGGTTATCTTCCTTAAAAGCCCTTTCTATGGCGCCGGGCAGGTCGGCTGCCGCTGTTACTTTAGACATGCCTATGCTGCTGCCGCCTTCCGCCGGCTTTACAAACACGGGCAGGCGCAGCTGCTGCAGCAGGGTGGCCGCATCATAAGGCTGGTTCTTAAAGATGTGCGCCGACTTAGCGATGTTTACCACGTTGAACGCCGCTACAATTTTATTACAATAGCTTTTGTTAAAGGTGATGGCAGAGGTAACCATGCCGCAGCTGGTGAAGGGAATGCCCAGCATTTCAAAGTAGCCCTGCAGGCGGCCGTCTTCACCGGGCGTGCCGTGTATGCCTATGAAAACCGCGTCAAAACGTATTTTGGCGCCATTGAGCGTAAGGCTGAAATCATTCCTGTCAATTGCAACGGCCTGCCCGTCGGCGCCGGTATAGGTCCAGCTGTCGCGGGTAATTACAATTTTGTAAACGTTATACCGGTTGTGATCCAGCTGCGCTTCTATTACAGCTGCGCTTTGTACGGATATTACATATTCCCCTGAATATCCCCCGGCTACCAATGCTATATTTTTCTTCATTTGTTTGGCAGTTGTTCTTTGGCGGCAGGTTGCATAAATACCTTGCCTATAAGCGGGTAAAGATAAAAGAAAAAACCCTTATTTCCCCAATCCCTGGTTGCCGCTGTCCAGCACATACTTCCAGCCGCCTGCGGCATTCTTTCTCCAGATGGTAACGTAAGTACCCTGTTCCGTGGTATCTGCGGTGCTAAAGGTATAAACGCCATAGGTATAGCCCAGCTCACCGGAGGCGGCCACCTGCGCAAAGGAGGGTTTCCAGGTAAGGGTAAAGCCGCTGTCGTTCATCCGCTCTATATACTTTACAACCTCCGGCCCTACTATGGGGTAATGGTGCTGGCGTAATAAAACGGCGGCGCTGTCGGCATAAGCCAGGAAAGCCAGGCGCATACCTTTTTCCTTTGAGAGGCTGGAGAAAGCAATATCAGCGTGCAGGAGCGCTTCCCGGTCCTTTCCGGCGCCCCCCGGCGCTGCGGGCCGGCAGGCAGCCAGCATAAACAGGAATATGCCTGCTGCTAACAAAATACGTTGCATGAGAATGGTAATTTGCCGGTGTAAATAAAAGAAAAAAGGAGAAAAGGCATACGCCTCTCTCCTTTTTTATTATAAGCTTCCTTGTAAATACCTTTTATTATTACATGTGCAGCTTTTCCTTTTTGGCAAGCAGCTCGTCCACGGTTTCCTGGTACATCTCATCCGGCACGCAGCAGTCAACCGGGCATACCGCAGCGCACTGGGGCTCTTCATGAAATCCCTGGCACTCAGTACATTTATTAGGAACAATATAATATGTGTCAACACTGATCGGGGCATTTGCCTGATCGGCATCTATAGGAGTACCATCCATGAGTGTATAGGTGCCTTTTACGGTGGTGCCATCCGCCATCCGCCATTCTACCCCACCTTCATAAATTGCATTGTTCGGGCATTCCGGCTCACAGGCGCCACAGTTAATACATTCATCTGTTATCTTAATTGCCATAGTATAAACTTTTTGTTTAAGTGGTAAGCCATTAATTTTGTGAAACAAAAATAGAACTTCCCGGATTAAAAGTTTAATATTTCTTACCGTTTCATGAATAATGCACAAAAAACCGCCGCTTTATTGCGTTTGCGCGAACACCTTGAAAGTAATGATGATGCCTTCCAACATGCGAAAGAACGAGCTTTCCAGGTGAACGGCTGGTTTACACCGGATTTCATCAATATTGCCATTCAAAATATTTGCCAATATTACCTGGATGAAAAGCTGCTTAACAGCTGGCTGGCGGCTTATCCGCAGCCTGGGGGGCAAACACCTAAAACAGTGGGTATCACGGCCGCCGGCAATATTCCACTGGTGGGCTTCCACGACTGGCTATGCGGCTTTGTGAGCGGGCACCAGGTAAAGCTGAAGCTGTCTGCCAAAGATGCGGTGCTGATGCAACACCTTCTTCAGAAAATGAGTAGCTGGTACCCCGAAACCGCGCAGCAGACTGTAGTAAGCGAGATGCTGAAAGACTGCGACGCCTATATTGCCACCGGCAGCAATAATTCGGCCCGGTACTTTGAATACTATTTTTCGCGCTTCCCGCACATCATACGCCGCAACCGCACTTCCGCCGCCGTGCTTACCGGCCGGGAAAGCGCGGCCGAGCTGAACCTGCTGGCCGATGATGTAATGCTGTACTTTGGCCTTGGCTGCCGCAACGTAACCAAAATATTTGTGCCTGCCGGGTATGATTTTACGCCCCTGCTAAAGGCGCTGGAAAAATACGCCTACCTGGCGGAGCACCATAAGTACAAGAATAACTATGACTATAACCTGGCGCTGTTGCTGCTGAACAGCAGCGCTTACCTTACCAACGGCAGCGTGCTGCTGCAGGAGCATGAGGCTTTGTTTAGCCCCATCAGCGTGCTCCATTACAGCTATTATGACCATGCAGCCACGGTAACGGCCAGCCTGAAGGCAAGCAACGATGTGCAATGCATCGTTGGGCAGGGCTTTACACCCTTTGGCCTGGCGCAGCAGCCTGCTTTAACAGATTATGCGGATGGGGTAGACACTATGGCTTTCCTGCGGGGATTGTAATAGTTATACGGTAACATTCTGTCGGTTCAGTTGTTATTCTGGCAGGGAAGCAGTACCCATTTGACAGGTTTTAACACCTTTCATACCAGTGCCGTTAACTATTCATTAAAGTTTCATATAAAAAACTGTTAAAGTGATATTTAGCTAACTGCTTTGATTAAACGGTACACTTAAATTTGCATCCAAGGCATGTAAATTGATGCATACCCAGAGTAAATGTCTACTTTAACACTAAATATACAGAGATATGAAATTTCGACAAATTGCTGCGACTGTGTTGATTAGTACAGCCACTGCCTTTGCCAGCATATTTGTTTACAGCAAATACTTCGCACCCCGGCAGGCAGGTCCCTATCAAAACGGCTCCAATAATATTCCCGTAAACTACACCAGCTACATGCCTGGTACCGAAACCCGCAACGCTACTCCCCCAACCGATTTCCAGCAGGCCGCTAAAATTGCGCTGCCCGGCGTAGTACATATCAAAACAAAGATCAATCCCCGCCAGGTAACCAATAACCTGCAAAGGCGCAGAAGCATACTACAGGACCTTTTTGGCGACGACTTTTTCGGAGATGAGTTCCAGGGCGAAGGCGGCGGCCGCCGTTACTACATCCCGGGCCAGATGGCTTCCGGTTCCGGCGTGCTGATTTCCGACGACGGATATATTGTAACCAATAACCACGTGGTAGACCAGGCTGATGAAATTAATGTTACACTTAATAACTATAAGACGTACAAAGCCAAGGTGGTGGGCGTAGATCCCAATACCGACCTGGCCGTGATAAAGATTGATGTGCACAACGCGCCTTATTTATTATACGGTAATTCCGACGATGTGCAGGTTGGCCAGTGGGTGCTGGCAGTAGGTTACCCCCTGAACCTGGAAACAACCGTAACTGCCGGTATTGTGAGCGCCAAAGCCCGTACCATTGGTATTAACAAACGCAACCACCGCTCCGCCATCGAATCTTTTATACAAACGGATGCCGCGGTGAACCAGGGTAACAGCGGCGGCGCGCTGATAAACACGGCGGGTGAGCTGATAGGTATTAACTCCGCCATTGCCTCTCCTACAGGCGCTTATGCCGGTTATTCCTACGCCATACCCGTGAACCTGGTGAAAAAAGTGGTGAACGACCTGATGAAGTATGGTAATGTGCAAAGGGCTTACCTGGGCATTAACTACATTGACCCCATGGGCCTTTCTGATGAAGAGCTGCGCGCGCACGGCATACGCCGCGATCTTAACGGGGTAATGGTGCAGGCAGTGCCCGGCAATGGCGCCGCTGCTGCCGCCGGTATTGAAAAGGGCGACATTATTACCAAAATTAACGGCGTGTCCACTCCTTCCATCCCGGAAATGACCGAGCAGATTGCCCGTTACAAACCCGGTGATAAGATCAGCATCAGCTACCTGCGCGATAATAAAGAATACACGGTAAACAATGTGCTGCTGAAAAATGAGGATGGCACTACGGATATTATTAAAACCAGTGTGCTGGACAAGCTGGGCGCTGACCTGATTTCCCTGGAGAAAGCAGATGCTGCGCGCCTGGGCATACGCGGCGGGGTATATGTGAATAATGTAGGCAGCGGCCTGCTGAAAAGGCAAACGAATATGAAGTCGGGCTTTGTGATACTGAAGGCGGGCGGACAGGCCGTAACTTCTGTAGATGATTTGAAGAAAGTGCTGCAGAAACAAAGCAAGGTGCAGCTGGAAGGTATGTACCCTGATTACACCGGTGTATATTATTATAATATAGACCTGAATGGTGAGGAAGCGTTTTAGTGATTGTTTTTATATAGGTTTTATAGGTTAGGAAAAAGCCCCCCGCTGAACAAACGGGGGGCTTTTAATTTTATAGCTGCTTTACAGGTTTATTACGCCTTTAAGCTGTGCAAAAAATTCATCTTTCTTACGGGAGGAGATCGGGATGTTCTTCTGGTCGCTCATGACCACCGCGGTACCCAGGCCCTTAATGATCTTTACAATATGGTGAATGTTGATCAGGAAGGATTTATGCACACGGTAAAATCCTTTGTCGGACAGCATCTCCTCATACTCCTTTAACGACTTGGAAATAAGGTGAGATACATTGTTGATCAGCTGTATTTTGGTATAGCTGTCAAAGGCTTCGCAATAGATAATGTCTTTCAGGTCAATTACGTTATACCCGTCGTTTACCGGTATTACGATCTTGGAAAACGCGTTATCGTTATTTTTTACGTAGTCTTTCAGGATGGAGGCCAGCTCATTGAGCCTGCCCTTTTTGCTCTTTTTTACTTTTTCCAGCGCATCTTCCACCTCACTAACCTTAATGGGCTTTAGCAGGTAGTCCAGCGCAGCAAACTTTATAGCCTGCAGGGCATACTCCTGGAAGGCCGTAATAAAGATCACTTCAAAATTGAGTACAGGAAACATTTCCAGCAGCTGGAAACCGTTATGGGGCGGCATTTCAATATCCAGGAACAGCACATCAATGGGGTTGTTCTTGATCATCTCCGCGGCTTCGTGAATATTCTGTGCTTCTCCCACCACTGTAACATCCTTACAGTAATTCTCTAATATATTTCTTAAAATATGGATGTTGCGGACTTCATCGTCTACAATCGCAGCTTTTATATTACTCATAACATCTTAACAATGGGAATCAGAATTTCAACCAGGGTACCCTCTTTGTTGCCAAACCCAGACTTAAATTTATCAATTAATTCTAACTTTCCAACACTTCCATTAAAAGATTTTATAATCTGCAACCGCTCCTTAATGACGCTCAAAGCGGTAGATTCATGCTTTACGAGGCGGCCGGTCTTAATGCTGTTGGAGTGTTCCCAGCCTATGCCGTCGTCGTCTACGGAGCAATATAGCAGATCGTCCACCATCTCCAGCCTTATTTCCAGGTGGCCGGCGCTGTTCTTTGGCGCCAGGCCGTGCTTTATGGCATTTTCCACAATTGGCTGTATGATCATGGGAGGTATGTACACGGTATAGTCTTTCAGCTCAGGCTCGATACCAAAGTGATAGGTAAAGCTGTGGGCAAAGCGTATCTTCTCCAGCTCCAGGTAGCGGGTAAGGAAGGCTATTTCCTCTTCCAGGGAAATATAAGATTTCCGGGAGTTATTGAGCATTTGCCGCATAAGGGTGGCAAAATCCGCCAGGAAGTTGAGCGCCTGCTTTTCCTCCTTTTCCAGTATCAGGTGCTGTACCGAGTTAAGGGAGTTGAAAATAAAGTGCGGGTTCATCTGGTTGGTGAGGGCCTTGGCCTCCAGCTCGGCAATGCGCCGGTTGTATTCTGTTTTGCGCTTTTCGGCCTGCTTAATACGTTTCACAATGTACCGCAGTATGGCCAGCACGCCCAGCAGGGCTATGAGTATCACAATGCCCCTGGCCCACCATTGCTGGTACCACTGCGGCAGTATGCTTACATTAATGGTAAGGGGCTGGCTCCAGTCGCTTTTATATTTACGGGCCCGCAGCAGCAATTTATAAGCGCCGGGCTGCAGGTCGGGGAAAGGTATAATGTTGCTCATGGTGGTGGTCCACCCGCTGGCAGTATCGCTGGAAAAGTTGTACTGGTACTCCACCAGGTCGGGCAGGTCAAAGGCAATGGCACCAAACTCTACCTCAAAGGAAGTTTTGCGTTTGTACAGGTGCACAAAATTTTCACTGGGCAGGTAAGTGGTATCGCCGTAGCGGATGGCGCTCAGGTACACGGTGGGCGGCACGGTATCAACCGGCAGGTTATGGTCTTTAAAATAGCACAGGCCGTTGGAGGTGGCTATGTACAGCATTCCCTGCTGGTAATACACGCCCCTGGTATCGTCCGACATGAGGCCGTCGTTAGAGGTAATGTTGCGGGTGATCGTTTGCTCCTTTATATCTATTACCGATACGCCCCGGTTGGTAGATACGTACAGGCGGCCAATACCATCATAATACAGTTGCTGGCAAATATCGCTGGCCAGGTTATCGGCTGTGCCAATGTGCTTTACCACCTTGTTATTGCGCACTACATAAATGCCCTGGTCGCTGGTGCCTACCCAAAGGTAACCGTCTATCCATTTCAGGTCTTTGATGCTTTGCCTCAGCCGCGGGTCTGCGCCATATGCGGGCCTGGGCTCACTGTGCTTTTCTGTGGCATAATACAGCCCGTTGTTGGTGCCCAGGTAATAAGCGGTATCGCTGGTGCTGGCAATGGAGGTTACCAGCGGCTCTGTCCAGGGTGTTACATAAGAGGTATTGCCATTGGCGTCTACCTTCATTATCTGGTCTTTGGCTGCCACGCATATTTTTCCGCCCGGGGCAATATCCACATCCTTCAGGTTCTTGAGCGGCAGTAACAGCGATACGCGCCGCCGGGTGGTATTAAAGGTATACAGCCCGTTATCGGCGCCCAGCAGTATATCGTCGTTACGGTAGGGTAAAATACTGAGTATGCTGTTACGGCCGCTGGAAGTATCGAGCGTGTGCTGGTGCATGTGGCGGCTGGAGTCCATCACATTGAGCACGCCGGCGTTTTGCCCTATGAGCAGCATGCCGGTTTTCTTATCGCGCAGGATGCTGAAGATGGAGTGGGAATACAGGCCGTTGGTATTATCCAGGTAGTTAAAGTAAAAGTTCTTGTAAGGAATGTTGTACACGCCATCGCCAAAGGTGGTGATCCAGATATTGCCGTCGCGGTCTTTGAGCAGGGAGGTAATGTAGTGATTGTCCAGCAGCTTGGTCATGTTCCTGGCGCCGGTAAAAAAGTCTTTTAAATAGAACAACGCTCTTTGCGTGCCTACCCAAAGGTTGTCGTTATCTATGCAAAGGCTGGTAATTTCATCTGTTATACCCCAGTCGTGCCCGTTAAAAAAGCTGATGATGTCTTTCTGGGTATAGCTGTGCACCGTGTTCTTTAAGATCAGCACGGGGTTGCCGCGTATGCGGGCTACAAAGGTTTCATCGTCCAGCGGGTAGGGCGATACCGGGAAAATCTTCTGGCTCAGGTTATCGGGGTCTTTAAAGGAGCTTACGTGAAAGTAGGGCTGCAGGGGTTTGAAAATGGTATCGTTACGCAGGTAATAGAAAATGTTCACCTGGGTGTTGCCTACCTTATCATAGGTCATTTTTTTACCGTCGTACTGGATAATGTGGTTATCTGTGTTAAGGAACCAAACGTTCTGCGACTTGTCTTCAAATACCAGGTGCATATAGTGCCCATGGCTGTTCAGCAGCAGGCTGGAGTCGTTGTCGGGCGAGTGAATGGTATAGTTACCGAAGTAAGAGGGTATACCGTTCAGCGTGAAAATCCAGATACGCCCTTTGGTGTCGGGTGTAAGCTTGATCACATCGTTATCGGTAAGCCCGTCTTTTTTGGTATAGTTACGGAAGCGTTTCCCATCGAACTTGCTGAGGCCCGTGGGGGTGGCGAACCAGATGAACCCATCCTTATCCTGCACGGCCGTGTATACGGTGGCGTTAGCCAGGCCGTCCTTTAC
Source organism: Chitinophaga sp. (assembly GCF_035761305.1). Taxonomy (GTDB): domain Bacteria; phylum Bacteroidota; class Bacteroidia; order Chitinophagales; family Chitinophagaceae; genus Chitinophaga. Next base: position 21,010 of record NZ_DASTRI010000054.1, read on the forward strand.
ATTGTAATTACGGATCATGAGCCCCTGCGCCAGAACACACTGTCCTGCGCATTGCACCATTAACAGCAGCAACATTATGATGCGGGCCCGGAGCATTTAATTAATTCGTAGTTTGTAATTTATAGATAATACAGGTGGTAACGCCGGCCCCCGGATTATTTGACGATTCATTACGCCTGGTAATGCCAATGCATTAGTAAGCGCGTGCAAACAACACCCGTTGTGTTGAGGGCTTGCCTGTGAGTATGCAGGCGCCTGCTTCCTGCTTATTGTTCAGGGGAATACAGCGTATGGTAGCTTTTGTACGCTCCTTGATCTGCTCTTCTGTTTCTGCGGTACCATCCCAGTGTGCTGCAATAAAGCCTCCTTTTTCGTCCAGCAGCTTTTCAAATTCCTCAAAGGTATCGGCGGGCGTAATGTGCTCGTCGCGGTAAGCTTTGGCCTTGTTGAAAATGCTTTGCTGTATTTCTTCCAGCAGGTCTTTCACGCGCCCGGCCAGGCCATCCAGCGAAAGGCTCATTTTCTCCCTGGTATCGCGGCGGGCCACTTCGGCTACGTTGTTTTCCAGGTCCCTTGCTCCAATGGCTATACGTACGGGCACGCCTTTCATTTCGTACTCGGCAAATTTCCAGCCGGGCCGCGCATTATCGCTGTCGTCGTACTTTACGCTGATGCCGGCGGCTTTCAGCTCCTGTACGATGGCGCCTACTTTTTCATCTATCTTAACCTTTTGCTCATCATTCTTGTAAATAGGTACAATTACTACCTGCAGGGGAGCAATGCGGGGAGGCAGCACAAGGCCGTCGTCATCGCTATGGGCCATTACCAGCGCGCCAATAAGGCGGGTAGATACGCCCCAGGAGGTAGCCCAAACGTACTCCAGCTTGTTATCCTTGTTGGAGAACTGCACGTCGAACGCCTTGGCAAAGTTTTGCCCCAGGAAGTGGGATGTACCGGCCTGCAGGGCTTTACCATCCTGCATAAGCGCTTCTATACAATAGGTGTCTATAGCGCCGGCAAACCGTTCTGCGGGCGATTTTACGCCTTTGATCACAGGCAGGGCCATATAATTTTCTGCAAAATCGGCATACACTTCAAGCATGCGCCTGGTTTCCTCAATGGCCTCATCGGCGGTGGCATGGGCGGTATGGCCTTCCTGCCACAGGAACTCGGCGGTGCGCAGGAACAGGCGGGTACGCATTTCCCAGCGCACTACATTGGCCCACTGGTTAATAAGCAGGGGCAGATCGCGGTAAGAGCGGATCCAGTCTTTATACGTATTCCAGATAATGGTTTCGGAGGTAGGACGGATAATAAGCTCTTCTTCGAGCCGGGCTTCCGGGTCTACTACTACGCCGCCGCCATTGGGATCATTCTTTAAACGGTAATGCGTTACCACGGCACATTCCTTGGCAAAGCCTTCCACGTGGTCGGCTTCACGGCTTAAAAAGCTTTTGGGAATGAATAAGGGGAAATAGGCGTTTTGGTGGCCGGTATCTTTAAACATTTTATCCAGCACGTCGCGCATGGCTTCCCACAGGGCAAAGCCATAAGGTTTTATTACCATGCAACCGCGTACAGGTGAATAGTCGGCCAAACCGCCTTTCAGAACCAGGTCGTTATACCATTGCGAATAATCTGCTGAACGTGACGTAATTTCTTTACTCATAAGACGTTAGATATGCCAGTGGCCGCTAACAGCCGCCCTGATAACCAGCGGCCTTTGGCTTAATTTTTGCTATAATATTAAAAGGAAAAATCTTACAAACCTACACGAAAATCAAGAAAGCCACAACAAATTGCTAAAATAATAAGTGCAGGGATGTAAGCAAGGGACACGGGATTGTAACATTAAAGACCGCATTACCGTTTATACTTTTATATTGTTGTGTTTCCATTAAAATAGAGTAAATTTACTATATAATTTTGTTGATTAAATCACTTTCAAATGAAATCCACACTATATGCCGCAGGAGCCGCTATGCTGATACTCAGCAGCTGTTCATCTGCGTACAAAACGGCTCGCACGCCTGACGACGTGTATTACTCTCCCAAGAGTGAGCAAACGTACGCGGCCAGCAACAGCAGGCAACAAAATGGACAAACGAGCGTGGCGGCAGCCGACGATTCAGACGGGAACTATGTAACCTACGATGATGAGGACCAGGGGGATTATTCACGCAGGA
>NZ_DASTRI010000055.1:0-3653 GCF_035761305.1 Chitinophaga sp.
TAGAGAACGCCTTAACTGCGGATTAACTTCTCATGCCTGCACAGTTTCTAAATTTGGAAACTTTTATTAACTTTGTTATGACAAGGCCAAACCGATATTTCAACACACGATTTCTTGAAGAAGTAAGGACCTTTTTTAAGAGTCTGGACGGAAAAATAGTACGGAAAATATTGTATAATATAGATCTGGCCGAGCAAACGAATGATCCCAGACTGTTGAAAAAGGTCAGTAACAACATCTGGGAGTTCAGGATCAAATATGGCAATCTTCAATACCGTTTATTAGCCTTCTGGGATAAAACCAATAACACGCAAACGCTGGTAGTTGCAACACACGGCATTATTAAAAAAACAGATAAGCTGCCATTAAAAGAAATTGAGAAAGCTGAAAGTACAAGAGGGTTATATTTTTCCCAAAAAAACTGAACGCAACTATGTCAAAAGCCAAACTAAATACTTATTCACTGAACGAACTTAAAGATGAGTTCATCGGCAAACGCGGTACTAAGGCAAGAGCGCAATATGAGTATGAACTGAATATGGATGTACTGGGGCATATGATAAAAAAAGCACGGAAAGAACGCAATATGACCCAGGAGCAGCTTGGCAAGCTGGTAGGCGTGCAAAAAGCCCAGATCTCCAAACTGGAAAGCAGCGTTAACAGCGCTACTATTGATACAATTGTTAAGATTTTCAAAGCGCTGAATGCTGATATTCATTTTAAAGTAAAGCTTGAACACAAGTACCTTCAACTGATATAAAACCAGGTCTATTGCAATGAAACCCTACATACTTCTTTTTCTTTGCGCTTTACTCACCTTCTCCTGCAGCCCCATACAGGTGCTGGACCAGGAATACGCCGACAACTTTGCCCTTAACAATTACCGCACTTTTGATTTTTATGGTGCAGATACCAGCGGCGCCGCTGTAAACAGCCGGGCATACAACGCCAGCCTTGCAGCATTGAAAACAGAAATCACCCAGCAGCTGCAAAAGCGCGGCCTGCAGCGGGGTGAGCACAACCCGGACCTGCTGGTGAATATTGGTATAGTGATCAATGAAAAGGTGCGCACACATAAATCAGCAACCGGCGACCCGCACTATATGGGCCAGCGGCGCTACACCTGGGATGACGAACAGCTGGAGCTGGGGCAGCATTACAATGAGGGCACGGTTACCGTTCATTTGGTAGACCGTGCCCAGAATACGTTGGTGTGGCGTGGAGTGGTTGAAGGAATAGTGCCGGATAAACCGGCCCGCCTGCAACGCAATGTGGCAGACGCCATGGAAGAACTTTTCAGGGGGCTGTAGCGCACAGCGCTGTTAGTTCACTTCCAGGTCGTTCTTGGGAGGCAGCGCCGGAAAAGGAGCGTGGGGCTCCGCCTGGTACCAGTACACTACAGAGCTGATGTCTGACTGCTGCTGCAAATAACGGCCGCCGCTGCGCCAGCCAAGGTCCTGGATGGTTACTTTCAGGTCTTTATCAAACCGAACCGGGTCCTTAATATGCCAGCGGTACAGGCCAAAACGCTGTTGCGAGTCATATACACCGTTAGGGCGTATAACCTGCGCCAGCCCGGTATAAGGCGTGCAAAACTCCTGGTATTGATGGGTGTTGCGGTTCTCAAAGTTGTAGGAGCCGCAGAAATAATCTTCTGTACCGGTGCCGCAAATGGTTGGGAACTTTGTATCTCCGTCCATAAAGAACTTGATTTCTCCTTCGCCCCACCAGCCGTTGTTATTTACGCCCCAGGCCAGGTAGGTGCCCACGTAGTGGCCTTTGCCTTTAATGCCATCTACCAGCGTATACAGGCCGCCTTTAGTGGGATTGTTGCGGCGGAACTGTGCGTGAAAATAGCCTGCATCTGCCGGTACATCCGTAAGCGTATAATCTACCTGGTAGTACAGCGTCATACGTTCCGTATTGATGTTTTCCATGGTGATCTTACACTTTTTGCGGAAAGGCATGGTCCAGTAGCAGTTAAAGGCGCTGCCCGGGTTTACACATATTGCCAGGGAGGTTAGCTGCGCATACTGGCCCCAGCCCATGCCAAAGAAATCGCCTACCGGCACTTCTACAGAAGGGGTGGTTTCGTCGTCCCAGTAAAAGCGGATAATGGAAAAGCGCCAGTTACCGGTTGGCGTCATCCAGATGTGCTGAATAGCGCCCGGGCCTTCAATTTCTGCGAGTGTAACGGTCTTTCCGGGCTCAATGTGAATGTAAGGGTTTACCTTCCAGCCCTGCCCCAGATCGCGGGCCGCATCCCGCGCATTGCCCTGCTCCAGTGTGGCCATGCCGGCCTTGCCTTTTTCTCCTGTAAAATTTTCCGGGCTAATGCTCCTGGTTTTTGCGTTGGAAAGCTGGAACAGGTTGCCCATGTTCATATCAAGTCCGTTAAAGGATGGCTGCTGCGCATAAAGCAGGTTGGCTGCCAGTACTGCGCAACAAAGCATAAGCAATTTCTTCACCATGAGTGTAGGTTTTGTAACGTGGATCAATAATAGTTAAGGTTACAAATTACAAAACGAATTACACGAAGCATAACGTCATCGTGTAATTCGTTCTGTAATATTTAATGCTGGAAAAGTTTATTTCACGCCAAACTTGTAAATGCAGGTTTGGTGGTAAGTTTCGCCGGGCCGCAGCACAACCGAAGGGAAGGAAGGCTGGTTGGGAGAGTCCGGGTAATGTTGGGTTTCCAGCGCCAGTGCGCCGCGGTGAATATAGGTTTTACCGCCTTTACCAACATCGCCGGCCATAAAGTTGCCGCCGTAAAACTGAACACCGGGCTCCGTGGTCCACACCTCCATATAACGGCCGCTCCTGGGTTCCAGCACGGTGGCTGCCAAAGACAGCTCATTGCCTTTCTTGTTCAGTACCCAGTTATGATCGTACCCTTTACCAAATTTCAGTTGCTCAAAATCGGCGCCTACCCTTTCGCCAATAGGCGTAGGCTTGGTAAAGTCCATGGGAGTGCCTTTTACCGGCTCCAGCTTGCCCGAAGGGATAAGGCCACTGTCTACCGGCGTGAATTTATCTGCGTTCAGCATCAGCACATGGTCATTAATATCGCCATTGCCGGCGCCATGCAGGTTCCAGAAGGAGTGATGCGTTAAGTTCACAACAGTAGGCTTATCGGTGGTTGCTTTATAGTCGATCTTAAATTCATTACTGTCTGTGAGCGCATAAGTCATTGTTATATCCAGGTTGCCGGGATAACCTTCTTCCCCGTCTTTCGACAGGTAATGAAATTCCAGCGTATTGGCGTCGGGTTGTTTAACATCCCACACCACGTCGTTAAACCCTTTTAAACCGCCGTGCAAGTGGTTGGCATTGTTGTTTACCGCCAGCTTGTATTCCTTGCCATCCAGCTTAAACCGGCCCTTGGCAATACGGTTGCCGTAACGGCCCACAACCCCGCCGTAGTAGCGCTCTTTGGTGTTTACATACTGCCCTATCTTATCATAACCCAGCTCCACATCCGCCAGCTGTCTTTCACGGTCGGGCGCCAGCAGGGCTACTACTTTTGCACCGTAATTGGTTACTGCCATCTGCACGCCGCCTTTGCTCCTGAGGTAAAATAACTTTACCTGTTTTCCATCAATCGTAGTATCAAAATTTGCAGCGGGAATTAAAGACTCAATGTTCATACT
>NZ_DASTRI010000056.1:0-21765 GCF_035761305.1 Chitinophaga sp.
CTTTCGATTACATTACCAAAGGCGATGACAACAATAAAGTGCTGCCCCTGGTAGGTAAGGCAATGGATAAGGCATTGCTGCAGCTGCGGGTACGCGAGCTGGAGAGAAAAATAGGCGGTAAATATACTTTCGACAGCATTATTGGCCGCTCGCCGGCCATTAAAAGCGCCATAGATCTGGCAGCCAAAGTAGCGCCGGCGGATATTACCGTGCTGCTGCTGGGCGAAACCGGCGCGGGCAAGGAAGTATTTGCCCAGGCCATACACCAGGCCAGCAGGCGCCGGCAGCAGCCGTTTGTAGCGGTAAACTGCAGCGCTTTTGGCAAAGAGCTGCTGGAAAGTGAGCTTTTTGGCTATGTGGCAGGCGCTTTTACCGGCGCGCTGAAAGACCGTAAGGGCTTTTTTGAGGAGGCCCGCGGCGGTACCATTTTCCTGGATGAAATAGGCGAAATGCCCACAGCGCTGCAGGCCAAGCTGCTGCGGGTGCTGGAAACCCAGGAGTTTTACCGGGTAGGTGAGGCCGTGCCTACTAAAACGGATGTACGTATTATTGCAGCCACCAACCGTAACCTGGAAGCAGAGATCAGCAACGGGCATTTCCGTGCTGACCTGTTTTACCGGCTGTCGGCCTTCCAGGTGCAGCTGCCTTCCCTGAACCAGCGTAAGGAGGATATTGCCCCGCTGGCCGCCTGGTTCATACAGCAGCTGGCTCCCAAGCTGAACAAACGCATACAGGGTATGACGCCCGCCTTTTTACAGGCGTTGCAGCAGCATACCTGGAAGGGCAACATCCGCGAGCTGCGGAATGTAATAGAGCGTGCGGTTATACTAACGGAAACCGATACACTGGATATTGCCGCGCTGCCTTTTGACTTTTTATGGCAGCAGCCAAATGGGGAAGCAGCTGCTTTAAGCCTGGCCGGCATGGAAAAGCAGCATATCTTAAAAGTGCTGGCCTATACCGGCGGCAATAAAACCAAAGCAGCGGAGCTGCTGGATATAGGGTTAACCACGCTGTATAATAAAATAAAAGAGTATGGTATAGGCGACAGGTAAAAGCAGTGCCGCCTACAGCCACCATCCCAGCAGTAAGCAGGCCAGTACAATAAAAGGGGAGGGTACCTCCGTAAGGCATAATATGGCCAGTGTGACAGCCATAATCAGCAGGTTATACCACTGGGGGGTAATGGCCATGAACAGCATAATGGTAGCTGCCCACATTATGCCCACCACCACGGCATTAATGCCTTCCAGCGCACGGTAAATAACCACATATTTTTTCAGGTTATGCCATAAGGGGAAAAAGAACAGCACCAGCAGCAGGCTGGGTAAAAAAATAGCCACCGGCGCCAGCATGCAGCCCAGGAACTGGTAACCCATGCCCAGGTTGCGCATAACCATGCCGCCTACGTAGGCCGATATGGAAAAGGTGGGCCCGGGCAGGGCGCGCATGATACCGGCCCCTGTAAGCAGCTCATGGGAAGTCATGAACTGCGTTTTGGCGCGGGTAACATATTGCTCCAGCATCATGGCTATCAGCACATCGCCGCCGCCGAATACCAGGCTGCCAAAACGGTAAAAGTTCTCAAAAAGGTTAAAGGGCCTGCGCGTAATCCAGTTATGCTGGCGCGCCAGCTCAGAGAAAAAGCCGGCCAGGATAAACAGCAGCGCAAACAGCCACAGGTTGCTCCATTGCAGCTTGCGGGGAGCTTCGGTGGAACCGGGTATGCGTTTGTTGCTGAAATTGGAAACCACGCCGCCCAGTATAATAAGGCAGGGAAAGGTCCAGGGTGATTTCAGGAACAGGGAAGCCGACATGCACACCAGCATTATAAAAAAGGTGGCGGTGTTGCGTATGCTTATCTTATAAGCCCGCAGGCCGCCGTAAGCCAGGAAGCCTACCGCCATGGGCTGTACGAATTTAAAAATATCTACGTTCAGCGCCTTCTTATCAAAGTACTGCAATAAAAAGCTGAGGGAGCCCATAATCAGGCAGGCCGGTGTTATCCATATGAGCAGGGTCATAAAGGCCAGCGGCACCCCGCCCCGTTTATAGCCAATAAGGGTAAGCGTTTGCGTAGAGGAAGCGCCCGGCAGCAGCTGGCAGAAGGCGTTATATTCCATCAGCTCTTCTTCCGTAACATCTTTACGCTGCTGTACAAAGGTTTTGAGCATCATAGCCAGATGGCCCTGAGGGCCCCCGTATGCCGTAATACTGTGAAACAATACAGCCTTTAGAAAAGGTATATGACGTAGGAACACAGCCGGAAGTTAAAAACAAAATCTCAACATTCAGATTTCAAATAAGCTGAATGGTCATTTTTTTAATCCGATTTCCCTTAAACGCTCGTCCAGGTATTCGCCGGCGGTAACCGGCGCATATTCCTGCGGATGTTGCTCATCCACGCAGCTTTCCAGGCAATCCAGCCGCATGGCGGATTTAGGGTGCAGGAAAAAGGGAATGGAATAACGGCTGGTATGCCACATTTCCCGGGGCGGGTTAACCACGCGGTGGGTAGTGGATTTTAGGCGGTTATTGGTAAGGCGTTGCAGCATATCGCCCACATTTACAACAATCTGCTCCGGCAGGGAGGTTACGGGCACCCAGTTGTTTTGTTTGTCCAGTATCTGCAGCCCGTCTGCAGAAGCGCCAACCAGTAAGGTAATCAGGTTTATATCTTCATGCTGCTCCGCACGGATGGCCGATTTAGGCTCCTGTGTGATAGGCGGGTAATGAATGGCGCGTAAAATAGAATTGCCGTTGTGAATATGCTCATCAAAAAAAAGTTCATCCAGCCCAAGAAACAGGGCAATGGCGCGTAACAGGTATTGACCGCTTTTCTCAAAAGCACGGTAAGCTTTATGGAAAGTAGGCGTAAACTCCGGCACTTCTTTTACAAAAACATTGGGCGGGTATTCTTCTTTTACAGGATCATCATCTTCCACGGTTTGGCCAAACTGGAAAAACTCTTTAAGGTCCGGTGCATCAAAGCCTTTGGCATGCTCCTTTCCAAAAGAGGTGTAGCCGCGTTGCCCCGCCAGCTCGGGTATTTCATATTGATATTTGGTAGCAGCCGGTAATGCAAAAAATTGTTGTACGTATTTATACAGGTCGGCAATCAATGCATCGGGAATGCCGTGATTTTTTACCGCTACAAAACCTACTTCTTCATATGCTTTTCCCAGTGCCTGTACAAAATCTGCCTTGCTTTTGGCGTCGCCTGAGGTAAAAGCGGCCAGGTCCACAACAGGGATAGAATGGGTGATAGTTGCCATAATGGTTTATTTAGGATAAATAAAGTTACCGTAAAAATGTAAGATCGTGAACTAATGACAGCAATAAAAAGCCCTCCGTAAAGCATTAAAGCTAACGGAGGGCGGGCTAACAGGTATGGAGATATTAAATGGCGGACGGAAGCTATTGAAGAAACCCTTTTTCCTGTGCTGTAATGTCTACTATTGCGTAACGGTCCACATCGTTAATAAGCATTTCATCCATAATATCCACTACATTCCTGTAATTGGCAGCGCTGTCTGCTTTTATCAATACCATCAGCTCATTCCTACGATATTTTTGCATTACCTGCAGGCGCTTCTTACGTATTACATCGCCAATGCCCTGGTGCATGGCAAAGCTGCTGTACTGTACCTGCGGCGGGTGGGCCGGGTCGTTACCGATGCCTTCGTACCAGGCTATCCGGTTATTGCCGCCTAACATAATGGTGAGCGCCTTACTGTCGGCCAGCTTCATAGAGTCACCGTCTGCACGCGGCATCGCAAAGTCCATAGCTTTGGGTTGCGCCAGGCTGGTGGCTAACATAAAAAAGGTAATGAGTAAAAAGCCCAGGTCTACCATAGGCGTCATGTCTACCCGGGTAGAGCGCACTTTACGGTGTGCCTTTCCCTGGCCGCGGCCGGGAGAGGATGCGGTGTTAATTTCTGCCATACAACAACGATTTATATATTAGGAATGGATGAGCGCTTTACTGTTATATAGATGCGCCTGTTAAATAAATCCATAAAAAAAGTTCGCCATTTACTGTCTTGCGTAAACTGTAAATGGCGAACTGTATATAAACCGCTGCGCGGCGTTGTTAAAACTCAGCGTTTTTAGGTGTTCTGGGAAAAGGTATTACATCGCGGATGTTGCCCATACCGGTTACAAACAGCACCAGCCTTTCAAAGCCCAGTCCAAAGCCGGCATGCGGGCAGGTGCCAAAGCGGCGGGTGTCCAGGTACCAGTTCAGCTCTTCTACCGGCAGGTGCAGCTCCTGCATGCGTTGTACCAGCTTGTCATAGTTTTCCTCCCTTTGTGAGCCGCCCACTATCTCCCCAATGCCAGGAAACAGGATGTCCATAGCACGTACGGTTTTTCCATCCTCATTCTGCTTCATATAAAAAGCCTTAATGGCTTTGGGATAGTCGGTGAGTATTACCGGTTTTTTAAAATGCTTTTCCACCAGGTAGCGCTCATGCTCGCTTTGCAGGTCGGCGCCCCAATCTTCAATCAGGTACTGGAATTTCTTGTTCTTATTGGGCTTGCTGTTTTTCAGGATATCAATGGCCGCTGTATAGGTAAGGCGCATAAATTCGTTGTTCAGCACAAACTCCAGTTTTTCCAGCAGGCCCATGTCGCTGCGTTCCTGCTGTGGCTTTTGCTTTTCTTCCTCTGCCAGGCGCTGGGCTAAAAATTCAAGGTCTTCACGGTTATGCTCCAATGCATACCCGATTACGTATTTAATAAAAGCCTCGGCCAGGTTCATATTATCTTCCAGGTCGTAGAACGCCATTTCAGGTTCTATCATCCAAAACTCCGCCAGGTGGCGGGCTGTATTGGAATTTTCTGCCCGGAAAGTAGGGCCAAAAGTATAAATATCTCCAAAGGCCATGGCGCCCAGCTCGCCTTCCAGCTGGCCGGAAACAGTGAGGTTGGTGGGGCGGCCAAAGAAATCTTCTTTAAAATCAATATCACCCTCCGGAGTACTGGGCGGGTTTTTCAGGTCCAGCGTGGTTACGCGGAACATTTCACCGGCGCCCTCTGCATCGGAAGCGGTAATAATAGGCGTATGCAGGTATACAAAACCTCTTTCATTGAAGAAACGGTGTACGGCAAAGGCCAAAGCGTGGCGTACCCGGAACACTGCCCCGAAGGTGTTGGTGCGGAAACGCAGGTGCGCTATTTCGCGCAGGTATTCCAGACTGGGGCGGTTTTTTAGCTGCAGCGGGTACTTTTCAGGATCGCAGTCGCCCAGTACTGTTATCTCCCGGGCTTTTACCTCCACCCGCTGTCCTTTGCCCAGGGAGGCAATTACCTCTCCCTTTACGCTGATGGCAGCGCCGGTGGTAAAGCGTTTCAGCAGGGCCGGATCGGTAGCGGGATCTATTACAACCTGCAGGTTATTATTGGTAGAGCCGTCGTTTAAGGCAATAAACTGGTTGTTACGGAATGACCGTATCCAACCTTTTACCGTTACGTCGTATTGTACCTTTTCATCGGACAATATTTGCTTGACTTTCACTCTTTGGCTCATAATTTGATTTTTAGGACTGCAAAAATAAGGGTTAAACGTCATAGTCCATAGCCCCGGCAGGGTAAGTCCGCCTGAACAGGCCCTGCACAATTAGCATAAAAAAATGTTAAATCTGTATAGTATGCAAAAAACAATGCCTGGGGCTGCCTAAAAAGGAGCGGGCCCCGAAAGGGGCCACTGTTATGATTTATAGAGAGGTAAAATGTCTTGTACCCTGCCATGGGCAATGATCTTTGGGGAGTGCAGGCATTCAAAAATTTTTGGATAATAGTAAAAGTTGTATTAATCTTGCAGTTATTATCTGTCTGATCAAGTTTTTTATTTCCATCTTCATCAGCAGTTCCTGAACTCAGCAATCCCTATCAGATTTAATAACCAAATTAAATTTATTGGACTCAAAAAAACAATTATTTGTAATTGGTGTATGTTGGTATGTAGTGGTACCCGCCTAAACACACTCCTAAAAATTTGACAACACACGATGATGTACGACATCTTACAATTGAACGACATGCTCGTTCCTGAGCTGCTTGACATTGCAGAGAAACTCGATGTGACCAACGCAAAGAAACTTAGCAAACAGGACCTCATCTACAAAATCCTGGACAAGCAGGCAGTGATGGCCTCTGAAGGTAACCCGGCCAACGGCGAAGAGAAAAAAACACGTAAACGGAAACCAGCTAAAAAAGAAGAAGAAGAAACTCACATTGCTGAAGAACCTGCTGCCGCAGAAGAAAAACCAGCAAAACGCGGCAGAAAAGCCGGTGCTAAAGCAAAAGGCGCTGACCATGATGATCATGACGAAGAACCGCCTGTTAAAACAGAAACTCCGAAATCAAAAGTTAAAGATTTTGATATAGATCTCGATAGCATTCCTTCCCTTACTTTTGACGATGATGATGACATAGTGCTGCCGGCTTTTACAGAAGATGAAGCAGCCGAAGAAGAGCCAGTGCCCGTAGAGGAAGAGGAAGCAGAGGAGGACGATGACGATTTTGTACTGCCGGATGAAACCCTTTTCACCAGCCCGGCCAAACAACCGCAGCCGCAGCGTTTTCCCAAAAAAGAACCCGCATTCAATATTGAGTTTGACGGTATAATTTTAAGCGAAGGCGTGCTGGAAATGATGCCGGACGGCTATGGCTTCCTGCGCTCTTCCGACTACAACTACCTCAGCTCCCCGGATGATATTTATGTTTCTCCCTCACAGATAAAACTGTTCGGCTTAAAAACCGGCGATACGGTAAAAGGCTCTGTACGCCCGCCTAAGGAAGGAGAAAAATACTTTGCCTTGTTAAAGGTGGAAACCATTAACGGCAAGTCGCCGGAAGAAGTGCGCGACCGCGTACCTTTCGATTACCTTACGCCGCTGTTTCCCTTTGAGAAGCTGCGGTTAACCACCACCTCCAACAACTACTCTACCCGCATAATGGATATGTTTACCCCCATTGGTAAAGGCCAGCGCGGACTTATAGTAGCGCAGCCTAAAGTGGGTAAAACCATGCTGCTGAAAGAAGTGGCCAACGCTATAGCTACCAATCACCCGGAAGTGTACCTGATGGTGGTGCTGATAGATGAACGCCCGGAAGAAGTAACCGATATGGAACGCAGCGTAAAGGCGGAAGTAATTGCCTCTACCTTTGACGAACCTGCGGAAAAGCACGTAAAAGTATCTGCCATTGCCCTGCAAAAAGCAAAACGTTTGGTAGAATGCGGGCACGATGTAGTGATACTGCTGGATTCCATCACCCGTTTGGCGCGCGCCCACAACACCGTGGCGCCGGCATCCGGTAAGGTATTGAGCGGTGGTGTGGAAGCCAACGCCATGCAAAAGCCCAAACAGTTCTTTGGCGCTGCCCGTAAAATAGAAAACGGCGGTTCCTTAACCATACTGGCTACAGCTTTGATTGACACCGGCTCCAAAATGGACGAAGTGATCTTTGAAGAATTTAAAGGTACCGGTAACATGGAGCTGCAGCTGGATCGTAAGCTGGCCAACAGGCGCGTATTCCCGGCAATTGATGTAACGGCCTCCTCTACACGCCGTGATGAGCTGCTGCTGGAAAAAGATATGCTGAAACGTATTTACATACTGCGTAACCACCTGGCGGATATGAATACGGAAGAATCCATGAACTTTATGCTGCAGCACATGCGCGGCACCAAGAACAATGAGGAATTCCTTATATCCATGAACGGGTAAGCATAAAAACATTCATATAAATAAAGAGGCTGCATCATTGATACAGCCTCTTTTTATTTAGCTGAAAACAGCTAAGTGCTAAGCAGTTTTCAGCGCCTGTGTGTATGTTATTTATCAGTACCTTTTTTTCTGCTGCCCGGGTGCAAAGGGTTTGGCCGATTTTGTTCCGTAAATCTTTTTAGCCTGGCCTGGCGGCAACCTGTTCGGGTCCCGGGTAGTAACACAGCTGCTGAATAGTATGCCCGCAGCCAGTATTCCACAGCATAGCTGTAAAACGCGATTTTTCATGGTGGTGTTTTTACGCAGTACGGCTAAAATATTGCCAAATATTTATAGTTAAGGTATTAAATGCGCCGTTAGCGGCACAGGCTTATCAGGTCTTTTTTACGGCGCTCTGTTATTTCCAGCTGTACGCCGCTGTTTAGCAGTATATGGTGGCTGTCCTGCATAATGCGGCTAATATGGGAAAGCTGCACCATCTGGGTATTGTTTACCTGGTAAAAACGCAACGGTATAAACAGGTCGGCATAATGGCGGAAGCTGCGTTCCGCCTGGTATGTGCTGCCATCTTCCAGGTAAAAGGTACAGTAGTCTGTGCCGGACTCCAGGTATTCGATGTCAGTGGTGCAAATGGTGGTTTCAGCGCCATTGGCCAGTGGCAGCAGCAGGTTCCAGTTAGCCTGCCTGCCGTTATTAAAGTTGTCAAGCAGTACACGGTAACGGTTTTTGCTTACCTGCGCGTTAATGCGTTGTGATACCGTTTGCACGGCCTGCAGCAGGCTTTCCTTGTCAATGGGTTTTAAAATAATCTCCACTTCGCTGAAGCGGATGGCGTGCAGGAATTTTTTTTCAAACGCCGTTACAAATACTGCTTCAAAAGCAGCATCGTCCTGGGTACCCTGCAGCACGTCAAACCCGGTACCGTCGGGCATTTCCAGGTCAAGAAACACCAGCTCGGGCTGGTGCTGGGTTATTTTGCGGATGCCGTCTGCACAGTCAGACGCAGTATCGGCAATCTTTACTTCCGGGCAGTATTTACCCAGCATCAGGGCTATAATATCCCGGCTGTTGCGTTCATCATCAATAATAATTGCTTTTATCATATGTTGCAATAAGGGGTCTGCTCTAAAAAAAGTCGGCTACAGCTGCGGTATCAGTATTCTTACAACGGTACCGCTTTCTGTAAAGTTACGTCCGGATTTGTCGATTACCTCTATATGAATATCTGTATTATACATTTTGTTCAATAACTCCGCCCGGTTTGAGCTGATCTCCATACCGGACGACTGGTGATGTTTGGGCAATGTACGCAGCTCTTTGGAACGGGCAATGCCAATACCGTTATCCTCAATAATACATTCCAGTATGTCGCCGGCCAGCTGCTGAAAGCGTATGATCAGGTGCCCGATGGGTTGGTTGGGATTGGTCATGCCATATTTCACGGCGTTTTCCACGTAAGGCTGCAGCAGCATGGCTGGTATTTCCAGCTCCGTAGTGGCTATCGCCGGATCTACCCTTATGTCGTACTCCATTTTATTCTCAAAACGCATTTTTTCCAGGCCCAGGTATGTATTAAGGTAGGTGATCTCGTCTGTTAAAGTAATAAAATTACGCCGGGAAAAATCCAGTGTTTTGCGAATGAGATAAGAGAAATCGGACAAATATTTCTGCGCATATTCATAGTCGCGCTGCATTACAAATAACTGGATAGAATTCAGGCAGTTAAAAATAAAATGCGGGTTTATCTGCGCCCGTATGGCCTTCAGCTCAATTTCGGTGAGCTTTTTATCATATTCGATATTCAGCTGTATCTGCCGCTGTTCTTCCAGCTCCTGTTTTTTGCGCAGTATTTCAGAGGTTTGCTCTTTTACCAGCTCCTCCAGCTGCTCATTGAGCTTGCGCTGCAGCTCCTTGTTCTTGTTCAGCTGTTTAATAAGCATTTCCTGGGTTTTGGTGCGCTCATGGTGCACCAGCTTATTACGATAGCTAAGCCCCGCCAGGAAAAAGGTGGCCTGCAGGAATACGCCGGTGATCATGGGCATGGTAGGGGCAGAGAGGGTGCTCAGCGCATTTACAAAGCCCAAAGGTTTTATTTGCAGCACAAAGCCCAGCAGGCTGGCAACATAATAGCACAGGGAGCCAAACAGGAAAAAACGTACCAGCGGGTGGTGGCGGGAACGTTTGGCCAGCGCCAGGTATATTACCAGCTGCGGCAGCAGTAAAACCAGGTACAGGTAGCTGTAAATAACGCCGGGTATATGATACTGCTGCTGTGTTATGCAAAAGAAGAAAATAATAATGATGCCGCCGGTGCAGGCTGCGGCAAAGGTAAATATACGCTCCATGTAGGGGTACCTTTCCTTCAGGTTCAGGAAGGCATTGCCAAACAGCAGGTACATCAGGTAAAAGCAAAAGAGCAGGGCAAGCGTGTCCCAGTAATACTTGAGCATGGGCCAGCGGTGAAAAACAGACAGCTGGTAGGGCTTGTTTTCCAGCCGCAGGGCAAAGAAAAATATAAGGCCCAGGATGTAGGCGGCAAAGTACAGGTAGGAGCGGTCCGGCAGCTGAATATAATTAATGATGGCAATGGTCAGAAATACCAGCAGCATGCCCAGCAGCACCTGTATTACAACGGCCTGTGACCGGTAGGTGTTGATTTGGCGGTTGCGGAACCGCTCGTACTGCAGCGCATTATACAGCATGGGCATCAGCGCATTTTCATTAAAGGACCTGTTAATGATATGCAGCAGAAAAGTACGGGTTTGGCCTGCAGGCACTGTTACAGGAAATGCATAATGGTCCCACCGTTTAACATTACCGTTGTCCTGCATTAAGCCGGTTTGCACCAACAGCTGGTAACGGCCCCCGCTGCCGGCATACCAGTACATAAAGTCGTGCCAGCCCGCAAAAAAGGTAAGGCTGCTGTCTGTAGTGCCGGTGTTGCGTATGGTAAATTTCAGCCAGCAGTTGTGCGTTTGTTCATTGTTTCTCGGTTTCGGATGAAATAACCGCTCCTGGCGCGTAAATGTTTGCTGGTTAATTCGTGAGAGGGAAAGAGGGGTACCGGATGCATCCAGGCTGGAAATATAAGGGCGCAGGTCAATGCTGGCAGGCGGCGCCCCCATATCTATTGATAAAGTATCTTCAGTGGGTGGTTGGGCATAAATGCCGGCGGAATAGCAAATGAGCAACAATAATAAATAACAGATCCGCTTCACAGGTATTAATATAAGTTTATAACAAGCCGTCAATGATTTTTGCCAGCCGGTGATCTTTTTCCGTTACTACATCGCCTGCATCATGTGTGCTCAGGTATATTTCCACCTTATTGTAAACATTGGTCCAGTAAGGATGGTGATCCATCTTTTCTGCTGCCAGTGCTACTTTGGTCATAAAGGCAAAGGCTGCTTTAAAGTCGCTGAACTCAAAAGAACGGTGTAGCTGGTTGTTCTTTTCTTCCCACATAAAATAGGTTTAATGTTTAAACATATAAATGTACAGAGCTGGTAACGGGAATACCTAAACGGTTTACTGTCCTTTTTGTCTACTTAAAATATAAGGTTCACCTTATGCTTAATTTCTCTCAGGTCTAATAAAGATACCAATTGTACCAGCTCTACACGGCGTAATTCCTCTGTTAGCTTTTTAACATCCTGCGGCTGGTAGTAATCGCCTTTAATCAGCCACAGGTAATCAATATTTTTTAGTTCCGGCAGCAAAAATTCTGCCTTGCAATGATTGTTATAAAGGTAATGTGCAACAGACTTGGTGGGCTCCTGGTATTCAAACACCGTAAAGTAAAAAGCGCGCTGATGCTTGGTGAGCTTTATTTCCAGTGAATTATTTACCCGGAAAAGGTAATGGAGCTGCTTGTTTATTTGCCAGCACAGCTGGTAGTCACGGCCGGAAGATACAATACCTACCAGGTGGGTACTGTCAAAGAAGTCTTCAACCAGCTGATCTTGATCCAGTTTTAGTTTTAATGCCGACATAAATAATCATTCAGGATAACGGGCCGTGGTAATTATTAACTGCTGTTACGCTTGTTTGTTTTTGTTCGCTGTTTTACGGTTTGTCCCTTTCCGGTTACCGGGTCCCAAAATACGGTTTTAAAATCTTGTATTTTATCTTTCTTTATAATTATTCCTTCCTGCTCCAGCAGCTCCTGCATAAGGGTAGGGGTAGCAAAATGATCTTTGCCGCTTAACACGCCGCTGCTGTTCACTACACGGTGGGCAGGTATGGGCGGTTTAGCCGTATGGGCGGCATACATGGCCCAGCCTACCATGCGTGCGGTTATACGCAGGCCGGAGGCTTCTGCCAGCGCGCCATAAGAGGTTACGCGGCCTTTGGGTATTTGCCGTACCAGCTCGTATACCCGTGGAAAAAAAGAAAAGGTATCAGCTGGTTCCTTCCTGCTGCTGCTTTTGGCGGGCGGCAAGGAGGGCGGTTCTTTTGGGTTCCGGGACTTTTTCATAATCAAAAGGGCAGTGTTTACAGCCATTGCCGCAACAATATCCCCGGTTCAGGTGATACTGTGCAGTAAATACCATATAGCCGTGTTCGTTATAGTAAAAGTCAATATGCTCCTTCAGCGGCTGCATCAGCGGGTAACTTTATTTCGCGCCAGTTAATGGGTGTGGCCGGCAGGCGGAAACGCAGGTAGCGGATGGTGCGTCCATTGCTCAGGTGCATACCTTCATAATAGGTTTTTATCTGTAACAACGCAGGCACTTCCGGTAGCGCATATACGTTGGCAATATCTTCCAGGGTTTCACAGCCGCAGGCCGCAATTACTTCCTTTGTAAAAGCATACAGCTCAGGGCTGTCTGTTTTCAGGTGAATGGTGGCCCCTGGCGCCAGCAAAGGCTGGTACAGCTGCAGGAACTTGGGATGCGTTAACCGCTTTTTGGCTTTTGACTGCCGCAGGAACGGGTCGGGGAAGGTGATCCAGATGTCGTTGATCTCGCCCGGGGCAAAATACCGGTCCAGCTTATCTATTTGTGTGCGCAGGAAGGCCACATTGGGCAGCGGCTCCTCCAGGGCGGTTTTGGCGCCCCGCCATATGCGGTTGCCTTTCAGGTCAACCCCCAGGAAGTTACGTTCCGGGAAGCGCCGGGCCAACGCCAGGGTATAATCGCCTTTGCCGCAGGCCAGCTCCAGTGTAAGCGGTTGCCGGTTGCCGAAAAAGCCGGCCCATTTACCGGGCATGCCTTCCGGGTATATCAGCACATTCGGAAAAGTTTCAATCTCAGCAAAGCGTTGCAGTTTCTTTTGTCCCATTTGCAGCAAAAATATTTCATTTTACGCGTAAAATGCAGGGAGAACGCGGGGTGTTGAAAATTAGGCTGACTTTTAAAGTCAGAAAGATGAATTGATTATCAACTAAATAAAAAAAGGTGTATCATTAATGATTATGATACACCTTTTAAACGCTGTAGGAGAAGGATTCGAACCTTCACGGGGCGGTTAGCCTTAGCACAAATAAGATTAGTGGTCAACCCATTATGCTACGTTTATCCCGGACTCCCCACCCTCGAGACAAGAGGGCATGTCTGCCAATTCCATCACCCCACAGTATAGTGGCCATTTGTTTCGGAAGGCGTTGGTTACTTTTTAACCTGCTTGTTTTCCGTTTCAAACTTTCAATGATGCAAATCTAAACAGGACGGGTATTTTTTGCAAATTTTTTAAGAAAAATTTTTGAAATTTCGATATTTTTTAAATATTTGCAAGGGTATTTAAAACAATCAAAAACAAATTGTCAAAATGAGCCACAATTTGAATATTGACAAACTTGATCTTCAGATCATCAGTGAAATGATGAATAACGCGGAGATCTCCTACGCCGACCTCGGGAAGAAATTGTTTGTTTCCGGTGGTACGATCCACGTAAGGATGAAGAAACTACAAGAACTGGGTATCGTTAAAGGTACTAAATTACATGTAGATTTAAAAATGATCGGTTACGACGTGATAGCTTTTATTGGTATTTATCTCGAAAAAAGCTCAATGTATGATACCGTTGCCAAAGAGCTGCGTAAAATACCGGAAATGGTGCGCCTGAATTATACAACCGGCAGCTACAGCATGTTTGCGGAGATTATTTGTAAAGATATTACACAGCTGCGCCGGATCCTGCACGATGAGCTGCAGAAGATCAAAGGCATTGAAAGAACGGAAACCCTGATTTCGCTGGAAGAAAGTTTTTACCGTACTATTAATGTGGTGGAGTAGGTTCTGATTCCGTTATGAAAAACGTTGTGAAATTTAACTGATAGGCTGAACCATTCCTGTGTTACACTGTAGGCAAGCGTATATACGTTACATTATTGCGTGGGCATGCGCCAGGCATCATAAAGTACAACAGGCGCAAACCGTTACTCATTCACAAAACGTTGCGGCAAATGGGCGCCGGCCGCCGGTTTTCCGGGCAGGCACCGGGCAGTAAGGTGTTTATACCGGTAAGCAGCAGGCCGCCGCAGCGGCTGCCGGCATTGGCATGCCCGCGTAGCACTAAAATGGCAGGTATATTGTAAAATATATTTGAGGTTTTTTTACTAAGTTTGCAGTTACGGTTACTTCACAGCAAAGTACACTATGTTCCTTACTTTGTTTCTTCCCGTAAAGTTGACTTAGCAATCCGTAAAACTTATTGTTTTTTAAATTTCAGACAATTCATATAATGGAATACAATACCACCCGTAATCATTTAATTATGAAGGAGTACGGCAGGAATATTCAGAAAATGATCGAGTACCTGCTGAGCATTGAGGACAGAGAGCAGCGCCAGGGACAGGCTATGGCCCTGATAGAGCTGATGGGTACGTTAAACCCCCACCTGAGGAACGTGGAAGATTTCCGCCATAAGCTGTGGGACCACCTGTTCCTGATCTCCGATTTTAAGCTGGATGTAGAATCCCCCTATCCCATACCCACCCGGGAAACTTTAAAGTATAAGCCCGAAAAGCTGCCCTATCCTAAAAAATATCCCAAGCTGCGGCACTTTGGCAAAAACCTGGAAATGGTGATAGATAAAGCCCTGCATGAGGAAAACCCCGAAAAAAAGGAAGGCTTTACCCAATGCATTGGCAACTATATGAAGCTGGCCTACAGCAACTGGCATAAGGAAAGTGTACATGATGACGCCATACGTTCCGAGCTGGGAACTATTACCGACGGGCAGCTGGAATACCATGCCGGCGCCGGTGGCAGTACTGCCGCCAGCTTTAGTGCCGGAGGCGGCAACGAGTTCCCGCGCAATACCGGCAGCGGCGGCGCCAAACGCAAGTCGTTCCAGCAAAACAAATTCAAAAGCAATAACGGCAAAGCCGGTAAGCACAGCAGTAACAAGTACAATAATAAAAACAGGAACAAGTGAGCAGTGCTTTTGAAGTAAGGGGCGGTAACCGCCTTAAAGGGGAAATTGTGCCCCAGGGAGCCAAAAACGAAGCATTACAGATCATCAGCGCGGTATTACTTACGCCGGAAACAGTAACCATCAGCAACATCCCGGATATACTGGATGTAAACCTGCTGATAGAGCTGCTGGCAGATATAGGAGTGCAGGTAAACCGCACTTCGCGGGACACCTGTGAATTTACCGCCGCCAATATAGATATGGCGTACCTGCAAAGCCCGGAGTTTAAAAAGAAATCCGGCCGGCTCAGGGGCTCTGTAATGATTGCCGGCCCGTTGCTGGCCCGCTACGGCAAAGCTTACATACCCAAGCCCGGCGGCGATAAAATAGGCCGCCGCCGCCTGGACACTCATATTATTGGTTTTGAAAAGCTGGGCGTACAGTTCGTGTACGATACAGACGATAATTTTTTCCGCCTGGAAGCCACCGCAGGCTTAAAAGGCGCTTATATGCTGCTGGACGAGCCCTCCGTAACCGGCACCGCCAACATTATTATGGCCGCGGTAATGGCGCAGGGCACCACCACTATTTATAATGCCGCCTGCGAACCCTATATACAGCAGCTGTGCAAAATGCTGAACAGCATGGGCGCCCGTATCAGCGGGGTAGGCTCCAACCTCATTTCCATTGAGGGCGTAACCTCCCTGAAAGGCTGCAGCCACAGCATGCTGCCGGATATGATCGAGATCGGCTCTTTTATAGGGCTGGCTGCCATGACGCAGAGCGAGATCACCATCCGCAATGCCGGGGTGGAGCACCTGGGCATTATCCCTGAAAAATTCCGCCAGCTGGGCATTCAGCTGGAGCTGAAAGGCAACGACATTTATATTCCTGCACAGGAGTACTACGAAATACAAACCTTCCTGGACGGATCTATTCTAACGGTATACGACCATCCCTGGCCGGGCTTTACCCCCGATCTGCTGAGCATTGTGCTGGTAGTGGCCACCCAGGCCAGGGGCAGTGTAATGATACACCAGAAAATGTTCGAGAGCCGCCTGTTCTTCGTGGATAAGCTCATTGATATGGGCGCCCAGATTGTGCTGTGCGACCCCCACCGTGCCGTAGTGATAGGCCTGGGCCGGGAACATTCCCTGCGGGGCATTACCATGTCATCGCCCGACATACGCGCCGGGGTGGCCCTGCTGATAGCCGCGTTGAGCGCAGAAGGCAAAAGCACCATCCAGAACATTGAACAGATAGACCGCGGCTACCAGTATATTGACGAAAGGTTAAGACGGCTGGGAGCCGATATTAAACGCGTATAGCATTCAATTACGAATTGAGAATGCAGCGAAGATTTATCCGGACTATGAATAATGATGGCCACTTTATGAGGCATGCCGTTGAAAATGATTGCGAACACAAATACCTCCTTTACCTGCTGGTAAATGTGAGCATACCACCGAAAACTATTATTGGCTATGAATAATTACGATTATTGAATAAATTAAACAATTCCTGAAATTCGTAATTAAATAATTCGTAATTCATCTTGATGGATCACAAAATCATCATCATCACTGCTCCCTCGGGCGCAGGGAAAACCACTATTGTAAAAAGATTGTTAGCAGAGCTGCCGCAGCTCGCATTCTCTATTTCCGCCAGTACCCGTACACCCCGGGGAAATGAAGTGCATGGGCGGGATTACTATTTCCTGAGCACCGATGAATTTCACCATAAAATTGAGGAGAACGCCTTTGCAGAATATGAAATGGTGTATGTAGGCAAATACTATGGCACCCTTAAAAGTGAGCTGCAGCGCATCTGGGACCTGGGAAAGGTGCCGATGGTGGATATTGACGTAAAAGGCGCCCTTTCCATCAAAGAAAAATACCAGGACGCCGCCCTTACCATTTTTATACAGCCACCCTCCCTGGAGGCGTTGCGCGAACGCCTCAGCGAGCGGGGAACGGAAACACAGGCCTCCCTGGAGGAGCGCCTGGCCAAAGCCCGCTACGAGCTTTCTTTTGCCACGGAATTTGATGAAATTGTGCTGAACGATGAGCTGGAGAAAGCGTATGCGAAAGTAAAAGCATTGGTACTAAGCTTTATATAACCCTGGCCTGGTACAACACTTTCCCTCAGAAAACCGCCTGCCGGAGCTTTGCCAGTTGATGCGCATACATTTTGCTATTGCATCATTCGCAATTGTGTAAAATCTTATATTTGTTAAAATGGACAGTTATACTACCCTTATATTGGTTGGCCTGGTGCTGCTGGCCGGTTTTTTTGCAGGTATGGAAACTGCTTTTGCCAATGTAAATAAGCTCAGTATAGAGCTTAAGAAAAAGCAGGGCAGGGCTACCGGCAGAATCCTGGCTACCTTTAATGAAAACCCGGCCCGTTTCCTGGCTACCAGCCTGTTGGGCCTGGGCATTGTGCTGGTGATATACGGGATCATGTTTGCCGGCATTTTCCAGCCTTTGTGGGAAGCCACCGTTACCCCGGCTAAAAGCGCCAGCTACCAGCCGGTGCTGCTGTTCATGGAAATAATTGTAGCCACATTTGTGGTGCTTTTCCTGGGCTTTTTTATACCCCGCGCCGTGTTCCGCTCCCGGCCCGAAGGGCTGCTGAGCTTTTTTGCCCTGCCTATTTCCATTATATCCAAGCCTTTATATGTAATCGGCAACCTATTGGTATCTATTTCTGAATGGATATTGAAATACCTGTTCAATGTAAGGATCATGGAAAACCGCCCGTCTTTTGTGCGGGTGGATGTTGAGCATTTCACACGCCAGTCGCAGCAGCACTTTGCGGAAAGCCAGGAGCTGAATACAGAGCTGTTTGAAAACGCCCTTTCCCTGGCCAACGTAAAGATCCGCGGCTGCCTGATACCCCGTAAGGAAATTGAGGCCCTGGACATTAGCAGCCCCATTACAGCCGCGCGGAGCAAGTTCATGGAAACCAAGCTGTCGAAAATTATCATTTACGAACACACTATTGATAATATACTGGGCTACATTCACCAGCTGGATATGTTCAAGAACCCGGCAGATATTCCGGCCATTATACATCCTATTATGGTGGTGCCCGAAACCATGAGCGCCATAGACCTGCTGAGCAAGTTCAATAAAGAGCGTAAAAGCATTGCCTGGGTGGTAGATGAATTTGGCGGCACGGCAGGCATCGTAACTATTGAGGATGTGCTGGAAGAAATTTTCGGGGAAATAAAAGATGAACATGACGTGGAGGAGTTTGTGGAAAAACAGATTGCGGAAAAAGAATATATCTTCTCCGGCCGCCTGGAGCTGGATTACCTGAATGAGCGCTATGGGTTTGATTTTCCCGAGGATGAAAGCGAAACCCTCTCCGGCTATATTATTAATCACCACGAAACTATTCCCAAGCTAAAGGAGCGGATTATTATTGACGACTATGAGTTTGATGTGCTGAACGTAACAGATACCCGCATAGAAATGGTGAAAATGAAAATTTTATCGTAGCGGTATCTCCGGGCAGGGAAAGAGTTTAGCAGAAATAAACAATTCTCCTGTAAAAGAAAAAGAACCAACTCTTGACATTGTTTGTTTTTTTTTAATATATTTGCAGTGTGATAGGGAAAGCCTGTGAAAACGATTCGGTGGAAATATTTTGCTAAATCGTTTTAAAAAAAAGTACTGGAATTTAATACGGATTTTATACATTTGCTAAAGACGATGTAACACTATTATTTGATTTTTGTTAAAGGGTTGTAAAAAATATTGTTATACCGTTGATAATAAAATAATTCTTTCTATTTTTGTGATAGAAAATTTAGACGCAACCAGAGATAATACTTATTTTGAAAGCTTGCCATCAATCGAATAAGCAGCAGATCTGGAAGCAGAAGACATTCTCGAATTCAACTTTTTTGGGGTTAACAAACAATGGATGAAAGGCCGGCTCTTGATTCTTCTTGGGCTGGCTCTTTTTTTGTACCTGTACCAACGCGCTTGTGTAGCACACCTATACCTCCCTGCTTATTTCCGTTCAATGCGTTAAAACCTCCTTCATCTAATTTTTACTTCTTGCTTATTGCCCTTTCTATATATTTGTGATCTTGATTTTAGATTCATTCTACACTGATCTACTTTTGATACAATGTTTAAGAAGATTTTTGCGAATAATAATGAAAAGGCAGAAATGTCCTTTTTCGATCACCTGGAGGACCTGCGCTGGCACATTATCAGATCAGTGGTGGCCATTTTGGTGTTTAGCATCATTGGCTTTGTTTACACCAAGGAAATACTGGATAATGTGATCTTTGGTCCTACCAATCCGAATTTCCCCTCCTACGTACTCATGTGTAAATTCGGCCATCTTGTAGGCCTGGGCGATAAAATGTGTATTACACCGGTAAAGGTGCAGTTCCAGAATTTTAAAATGGCCGGTCAGATTATGCTGCAGTTTAAGCTGGCGTTTATACTGGGCCTGGTGCTGGCTTTCCCCTACATTTGCTGGGAGCTCTGGCGTTTTATTAAACCCGCTTTAAAAGAGCGCGAGCTGAAAGGCGCCAGGGGCATTATCTTCTGGGTATCTTTCCAGTTCTTTTTAGGAGTAGCATTCAGCTACTTCCTGATGGCCCCCTTTACCATTAACTTCCTGGCTGGCTATACGGTAACCGATAAAGCGGTGAACCAGTTCTTCATGGACGATTATTTTTCTTTAATGACGCAGATCATACTGGGTATGGGTGTGTTGTTTGAGCTGCCTATCCTGGTATTCTTCCTTACTAAAATAGGGCTGCTAACGCCCGATTTCATGCGTTCTTACCGCCGCCATGCCATAGTAGTAATACTGGTGCTGGCTGCTGTTATTACGCCGCCGGACGTGGTAGACCAGCTGATTGTGTTTACACCGCTGTATTTGCTGTACGAAATCAGTATCTTTATATCCAAGAAAGCATTGAAGGGAATGGACGACACCGACCGTGCATTAGTAGTAAAAGAAGAGGAAGAAGAATGGTCTTAGTGATTAAAAAGAAAAACTGATATGCACTATCCTGCGTTATTTAACATGTCATTACCCGTAGCAGTAGGTTCCGACCATGCCGGGTTTGATTATAAAGAAGAAATTATCTCTTACCTGGAAGCAAAAGGATTGCAGGTAAAAGATTTTGGCGCTCATTCGAAAGATTCGGCCGACTACCCCGACTATGCGCACCCGGTAGCCACGGCAGTAGAAAGGGAAGAAGTAGCTTTTGGTGTGCTGATATGCGGCAGCGCCAACGGAGTGGCCATTACCGCCAATAAGCACCAGGGCGTACGCGCAGCCATTTGCTGGGGCGAGGAGCTGGCCAGGCTGGCCCGCGGGCATAATGAGGCCAACATTATTTGTATACCCGCCAGGTTTGTAGATACCAGCGTTGCCAAACAAATGGTGGAAGTATTTATAAACACACCGTTTGAAGGTGGCCGCCACGAGAACAGGGTACGCAAGATCGCCTGTTTGTAAACACGCAAATTGAAATAATTTATTTAGTCATAAGCCGGGAAGAGAATGCCATCTTCCCGGCTTTTTTTAACCAATATCTATTCAGCTTCAGTTTTCATAATAATGCTACAACTATGAAACTACATATACTTCTGGCCATCGGCTTATGCAGCAGCATAAGTGTATGGGCGCAGCACGATGAGCATATTGCCACGCCAAAAGGCCAGCCTGCCGTGGCGGCCCGGTTTGGCGAAGGAATTACGCCCGGCGCCGTAAAACAGCAGCTGGAGGTAGTGGCCGGCGCTGCTATGCAGGGCCGTGAAACAGCCACAGAAGGGCAGCAGCGGGCTGCCGGCTATATTATATCGCAGTTCAGCAAAGCTGGGTTGCAGCCAGGCGCCCAGGGCCGGTGGGAGCAATATTTTTACCTGTACCAGGACACGCTGACCGCCGGTAAAATAGTGCTGGACGGGCATACCTATAACTTTGGAAAAGATTACTACAGCAGCCTGTATGCCTGCCAGGATCAGCAGCTAAAAGCTTCCAGGGTAATTTTTGCAGGGTATGGTATTCGTACAGATACGTATAATGATTACGCCAACCTGGATGTAACCGGGCAGGTAGTGTTGCTGCTGCCCGGCGAGCCGCATAAGAACGATACTACTTTCCTGCTTACCGAAACCCGCCGGCCTTCTGTTTGGGGAGGCATCAGCAAAAAGCTTACAGAGCTGATGGAGCAAAAGCCCGCTGCAGTACTGGTGGTGAATGAAGGCGCTGCCCGCATGGAAAAAGTGAGCGGCAGCAATTTGTATAAAACGCCCACTTACATGCGTAAGCCCCAACAGGCAGCAGCCTATACTAGCAATGTATACTATATTTCCCCGGAAATGGCGGCCGGCTTGTTAGGCATTAAAGACGCCGGTACACTGCTGGAGTCTGCTACGGCCGATAAGCTAAAGCCCCGCGTAGTTAAAAAGCCGGTGCAGGTATTGTTTAAGAAAGAGGTAAAGCAGCTGCGCTCCAGCAATGTGCTGGGCTACCTGGAGGGTACGGATAAAAAAAAATGAGCTGGTATTTGTTACAGCGCACTATGATCATTTGGGCCAGCGCGGCGATGAAATATTTTATGGCGCAGATGACGACGGTTCCGGCACATCGGCAGTAATGGAAATAGCCGCTGCTTTTGGCAGGGCGGTA
>NZ_DASTRI010000057.1:0-30939 GCF_035761305.1 Chitinophaga sp.
CCCTATGTTCAGATACTTGCTGCTGCTATTGCTTTTTACCACAACATATGCAAAGGCACAGGTGCTTAAAAACCCGGATGAGGCCTTTACGCTGGCGCAAAGCTCAGGCAGGGAGGTGCTGCTTATTTTTTCAGGATCCGACTGGTGCATTCCCTGTATAGAGTTTAACAAAACCATATTAATGGACAGCACTTTCCGGCATTTCGCACAAGACAGGCTGGTATTGCTGGAGGCTGACTTTCCCCAACGAAAAAAAATACCTGCCCTGCTGAAAACACAGTATGAGCAGCTGGCCGCACAATTCAATCCAAACGGCGCTTTTCCGCAAATTGTGCTGCTTACCCCTGCTAAAAAAATGGTGGCACAGGTGCCTTTCTTTCACCAGACAGCAGCAGATTTTGTAAGTGAGGTAAGCCAAAAGCTTAAATAAACGTATATGCAAAGCAGTAAGGTACAGCAGCGGTTAATGGGATCGGACTTTGAGCTGATTGCAGTAGAGCAGGATGCAGCTGCCTCACAGCAACGTTTACACGAAGGCGTAGCAGAAATACGGCGCATTGAATATCTTTTGACAGCGTTTAATGATACTTCCCAAACCGCCCTGCTGAACCGGTACGCCGGCATACAACCGGTGCAGGTTGCAGAAGAGGTGTATGCACTCATTGGCCGCTGCATACGCCTTTCATCACTTACCCAGGGTGCGTTTGATATTACTGCCGGGGCATTAAAGCAACTATACAATTTTAAAGGCAGCGCATTCCAGCTGCCAGATGCCGCTATGCTGGCAGCTACCCTGCAGGCCGTAGGCTACCGGCACATACAGCTGCTGCCTGAATGCAGGGTGTATTTATCGCGCAAGGGCATGCGCATTGGTTTTGGCGCAGTAGGCAAAGGTTATGCGGCCGACAGGGTAAAGGCGTTATGGCTGGCCCGGGGCGTTAAAGGCGGCGTAATAAACGCCAGCGGCGATCTTACCGCGTGGGGCCGCCAGCCGGATGGCAGTCCCTGGAAAATAGGCATTGCAGACCCGGACAATACTTCCAGGATATTGCTTTGGCTGCCGGTTGAAAATGCGGCGGTAGCCACCTCGGGCAATTACGAACAATATTTTGAGCATAACGGCATCCGTTACTCGCATAACATAGATCCTGTAAGCGGCAAACCGGTGCCTTTTATTAAAAGCGTAACAGTAGTGAGCCCAAGCGCAGAACTGTCAGATGCCCTGGCTACGGCAGTAACGGTAATGGGACGGGAAGCAGGCATGCACCTGGTAGACCAGCTGCCCAATGTACATTGCCTGCTGATAGATGCGCAGAACCAGGTTTTTCAATCCAGGCATATTAATATACATGCAACAGCATAATATAAACCGGCGGCATATTTTAATGGCAGCAGTAGTGCTGGTAATGACGCTGCATGGCTGCGTGAGCGTAAAACCTTACCAGCGCGCCTACCTGAATGATGAAAATATGCAACCGGGCAAACCCGATATAGAAAAATTTGAAGCAGGTGCGCATACCTACCGTGAAGGCGCCAGTGGCGGCGGCAATGGCAAAGCCAGCGGGGGATGCGGCTGTAACTGAACAAGGACATGAAAAAGAAATACCTGGCATTAGGATTATTGGCAACGGCTTTATCTGCATCTGCACAAAAGGCAAAAGACAGCGCATATAAGCAGCAAAGCGTATCGCAAACAGACGTGCAGGTACTGTTTTCCTATTACACGCAAGAGGGCGATCACTCTGCTGTTACCGGCGGCATTGGCACAGAAGCCCTGCAGGTATATGCGCCGGAGGTAACAATTACGCATAAACGCGACTCTGTAAATACATTTTATATAAACACAGGGGTAGATGTAATCACCTCTGCCTCCACAGATAAAATAGACCACGTTGTTTCTTCCGCCTCCAGGGTAGATGCACGCACGCACCTGGATGCAGGCTACAGCCGGCTGTTACGGCGGCAGCGGCTGCGCATAGGTGTTCACTCCGGCTTTTCCATAGAGTCCGATTATCTTTCTATCCCGGTGGGAGTAACGCTTGGCCATACCAGTGCCGACGGCTCCCGGGAAGTGAGCGCCCATTTTCAACTGTTCCTGGACGACCTGCGATGGGGCCGGCTTGACCCGGACCATTTTTCACCGGAAAAGTTGATTTACCCCGAGGAGCTCCGGTATAAGGAATGGTTTACGGAATACAAACGCCGCTCTTACAACGCCAGCTTTGCCCTGTACCAGGTAATTAATGCACGCATGGAGCTGGCCGTGTTCCCGGAGCTGGTATACCAGCACGGATTACTATCTACCCCCTTTCACCGGGTATATTTTACAGGCGACAGCCTGAAGGTGGAAAACCTGCCGCGGGAAAGATGGAAAGTACCGCTGGGCATACAATTGAACACCTTTGTGGGCAACCGTGTGATTCTCCGCTCCTACTACCGTTTTTACAAGGATAACTTTGCCATTACAGCCCACACGTTACAGTTGGAAGCGCCGGTTAAAATAACGCCTCGGCTTACTTTGTCGCCCGTGGTGCGTTACTATCACCAGCAGGCAAGCAAATATTTTAAGCCTTATAAAGCGCATGAGATCCGGGAACGGTTTTATACTTCTGACTACGACCTTTCTGCCTTTGACAGCTATAAGCTGGGGCTGGGAGCACGTTATGCATTTTACAAGCCTTTTTTGGGCAAATATTCGTTCCGGGAAGCTGCCTTGCGTTATGCTTTTTACAAACGGTCCGACGGCCTTTCTGCACATATGATCACGCTGCTGCTGGCAGCTGATCATACGCGGGTGCACGGCCCGAAGAAGAAATAGCGTTTGTTTATCGCTATCAGTAAAAGTTTTTTTGCCTTAGGCAGCTGTTATGGTTGAGGATCGTTTTCTAACTTTTGCTGCGCCTTCACGATGATTATTGCTTTGTGAATGTGCTCAATAAGAATATTTTGGCAAATACTACCTGCTGTATCAGCTCCAAAAGCTCTTGTTTGAACTAACCGCTGCTACGATCAACCATTTTCTGAACTGATCTAATGTTGGGAACCATTCATCTGCTATGGATTGGTGCTGCAACCGTGTGCAAGCGTTTTTGTTGAACTTTATTTCTGCAATGATCAATAGTTTTCTGAACCAATCTAATATGGATGTGTAGTGAGTGATTTATCTACATATGAATGTTTCTAAACAGTGCGAATGGCTCTTTTTGGGGGATATTCATCTTTAACGGGATATTTCTAAATCTATTTATAGAAGTTTTTCATTAATCAGTCATCTTTAATCCAATCAAATATTTTCCAACACCAATAATCGGTAGAGAACGGAACGTAATAGAAGGCTAAGGTGTTAAACCGGTCCACAGGATTTTTTGGTGGGAAAAATATTTTCTCATACATTTACGTAAGCAGTTACGTAATTAAATATACATTTATGGACTTTTATGATGAAATAGGGAAAATGGCCCTGGGCAGCCGGCTGCGCCGCCTCAGCGACCTGCTTACAGAGGAAGCATCCCAGATATATGCGCTTTACAACATTGAAATGCAACCCAAATGGTTCCCGGTGTTTTATGTGCTTTCCCGCGGGGAAGAAAGAACCATTACGGAAATAGCCAAGGAGATAGGGCATACCCACCCTTCTGTAAGCCAGATTGTACGGGAAATGGCTAAAAAGGGATATGTAAAGGAAAAGAAAGGAAAAAAGGACGGCCGCAAAAACTACATCACGCTTTCTTCCGCCGGCCAGGCCATACATGCCAAAATACAGGACCAGTATAAAGATGTAGGCGCTGCCGTGGAAAATGCTATGAAAACCACACAATACGACCTGTGGAAAGGCATTGCAGAATGGGAGTTTCTGCTGGAGCAGAAAAGCCTGCTGCGGCGCGTGCAGGAAGAAAAGAAACAACGGGAAAGCGCTGCCGTGCAGATTGTGGATTACCAGCCGGAACATGCAGCCGCATTCAGGCAGCTGAATGAGGAATGGATCACTACTTATTTTAAAATGGAAGCAGCTGATTATAAAGCGCTGGACCATCCTAAAGAATACATCCTGGATAAAGGCGGACATATACTGATGGCCATTTATGAAGGTCAGCCCGTAGGCACCTGCGCACTCATTAAAATGGACAACGACACCTATGAGCTGGCCAAAATGGCCGTGTCGCCGGAAGCACGGGGTAAAAATATCGGCTGGCTGCTGGGACAAGCCTGCATAGAGCTGGCCCGCCGTACCGGCGCTACCCGCCTGTACCTGGAGAGCAATACCATCCTAAAACCGGCTATCAGCCTTTATCACAAACTGGGGTTTAAAAAAATAACCGGCCCTCCCTCTCCTTATGAAAGGGCCAATATTCAAATGGAATTCATACTGGATTGATACATGTTAGATAAAGCGTAAGCTGTGAGTAGCCGTCCTTCGGGATGGCTATTCTGTTTGTGCCATTTTCCCCCGCTTTCCCTTCTGTTCTCCTTGCTCCTGGTAGCTCCGTTTGTTACTGTTAAAATACCGTTATTCCTGCAGGAGTGCGAGCTTTGCACATAATGCCGTAAGTTTTTAAGTGCTGCTGTCCTACAGTTGAGCAGCTTTTTGTCCATTGCCGGAACAG
This sequence comes from Chitinophaga sp., assembly GCF_035761305.1. Taxonomy (GTDB): domain Bacteria; phylum Bacteroidota; class Bacteroidia; order Chitinophagales; family Chitinophagaceae; genus Chitinophaga. The sequence goes on from NZ_DASTRI010000057.1 coordinate 4,605, forward strand.
CTATTATCTGCTATCTTTAGCAGAACCGCTATGCTATGAGCCTCTTTTTTAATATCGTGTACTTTTGCTGGTTTGCATCGGAGGTTATCCTGAACCGGGTTTTGCGCGCTGGCCAGGGCGATAAGCAGCCCGCAGGCAAGCATTCCCTTACTTACATATGGGTAACAGTGATCATTTGCACTATTGCAGCGGTGAACATATCCCAACGCAGTTATTTCCCGATTATCAGGTCAGCGGCTGTTGGCTGGGCAGGTATTTGCCTTATTATACTGGGCATGGCACTACGGCTGACGGCTATTATTTCCCTGGGGCGCTTTTTTACCGTAAATGTGGCCATTCGTGAAGGGCATACCATTAAACAGGATGGTATGTACAAATATGTACGGCATCCCTCCTATGCCGCCTCCCTGCTGTCTTTCCTCGGGTTTGTCATTTCGCTGAATAACTGGGTTAGCCTGCTGGTGGTATTTGTACCGGTGGCTATTGCTTTCCTGTACCGCATTAAGGTAGAGGAAGCCATGCTTTCCGCCGGACTGGGCGATGCCTATACGGCGTATAAAAAGCGTACCTACCGGCTGCTGCCGGGGATCTATTGAGTGGTTTTATAAGAATTTTGATATTTCAGGATTGACTATTATCTTTGCACTCCCTCCGTAAAAAGGAGGGATGATTTGGCGAGGTAGCTCAGGCGGTTAGAGCGCAGGATTCATAACCCTGAGGTCAAGGGTTCAACTCCCTTTCTCGCTACAGAACCCGGTAACTGATAATTATCGGGTTTTCTCTTTTATAAAACTTATAGCACTCTTATTCCGAATTCTCCGCCCCAGCCCCATACACCAACACCTCCGTAACCTGCAGCCTGGCTGCCCCATCCGCGTTCGTCCACTTTAATGTAACGGTGTGATCGGCTTCGGGCAGCTCAAATGCATAACACACCTCATCGCGCCGTGTGATAAAGCTCACAGGCAGCCGCACGGTGTTGACCAGCTTACCGTCAATATACATCTCAACGTTTGCAACGTAATCAGCAGGCCCCTGCACATTACCCCTGAAAACAACGCCTTTTCCCCGGAACCGGAATTCGCCCAGCTGATCGGGCGGTTTGTTGATCAGCACTTTTTGCACCGGGTAATAGCCGCTGAAACTCTGCTCCAGCCGCACAGGCTGCGGTACCTCATAGGGAATAATAACATCATTGCTGTTGACATGGCCCTTGTTTCGCCGGATAACCTCCAGCGCCTGCTGATAGCTCATCTCATAGAGCTTATTCAGCGATACTGCTGTGTGGGCAAAGGGCCTGTCTTCGACAAGCTTAAGCGCGCGCAGGTACTTTTCCGGGATCGCCTTGTAACCGATCATGGCACCCAGTATGCCGGCTACAGAAGCGGGATTGCAATCGGCATCCTGCCCGCAGCGCATGGCAATATCCATGGTCTTTGTGAAATCACCCTGCCCGTACAGGAGCCCGACCAGGACATAGGCAGAATTAAGGGCCGCATCAATATCAAACGGCACATATACTCCTTCCGGGCAGTAAAGATCTTCGCTCCAGTTACGCTGTACTTCAAACCAGGTGCGTTTCCAGTCACCAGGATATTTTTTATGGTTGGCGATCACGCTTTCCATACACCGCCGGTATTTGCTCTTTTCGGGAATGACTTTCAGCGCTTCCGTAACAATCTCGTTTATATTGTTGGAAGTAAATGCCAGGGCATACATGGCGGCCATGTATACGCCGCCATACCAGCCATCGCCGTAGTTCATGATATGCCCGATGCTGTCGCAGATAGTACTGGCGGTATTCACCATAGCGGGCGACATTAACCCCGCAAAATCCGATTCGATCTGGAAGTCAATGTCGTCGGCGTGTGGATTGTGCATCCAGTGCCCGCTTTGCGGCGCCTTTAACCCGTTCAGCAGGTTAAAACGGGCCGCCTGGTTGGCATGCCATAAGGGGTAAGATGCATAGGCAAAGGCATTGGCAAATGAATCAACCGGTGCGTCCAGGCCGTATTTGTCGAATACCTTTACAAAGGTGAGGTCCATATATACATCATCGTAAAGCCCCGGTGCGTGATCGTACCACCATTTGATGCTGTTGCTGTCCCAGGGCGCCGGTGTTACATAATCCTGTATCATCGTACCGTTGAACCTGAACTCAAAAGGTCCTCCATAGGTGCAGCCGATTGTCTGCCCTGCCCATCCGCCTTTGATCTTGTCTTCCAGCACCTGCTTTGACAGTTTCATCACCGGAAGCGCTTCCTTGCCTGTACCAATGGGAGAGGGTATAGCCGCCAGCGTTAGTAAGCCCAGCAGCAGAACGGTAATAGTCATTTTTTGCATAAGGGTTCAATTCTGGAATGATGTAAATTTTTTTTAAGTATTACGGATTCCGCAAACTTTGCATAAGCCGTCAGCGGCCCGCTGCAATGATAAGCCCAAGGCCTGTTATAAAAAGGATGAACATGCCCGTCACCAGCCGGTTCACGGCGGGAGAGCTGCCTTTGAACTCTTTCCATACCAATACCCCCCAAAGCGCAGCAACCAGCGTAGCGCCCTGCCCCAGGCCATAAGAGATGGCCGGTCCTGCCTTGCCCGAAGCAATGAGATTGAACAGGTTGCCCACTCCCCAGATGCAGCCTCCCAGCAATCCTGTCAGGTGCAGGCGCGGCCGGCCTTTCAAATAGGTGGAAAACCGGATGGGAGGCCCGTTTAAAGGACGGCGCATCAGTATCGTGTTGAAAAGCAGGTTGCTTATGAAGATGCCTGCCGCAAACACAACAAAGGCGGTGTAGGCCGTCATTTTACCCGCTGCAGGGAATGCCGGATTTTCAAGATCCATCCCTGCAGCAATGAACGGATAAAAGCTGGACATGAGGATGCCGGCTATAATGGCCACGGAAATCCATTTCCCTACACCCCGCTTTCCCGTGCTGCCCGAATGTTTACCATAGGCAACGGCGTTGGTGATGATGGCCAATGTAACCAGCAACACGCCTGAGAACAGCAGCAGCGGGTTCCCCCGGGCAGCCAGGGCGTAATTGAGCACAACACCGATCACCAGGGCAAGGCCAATGCCAACGGGGAATGCAACGGCCATACCGGCTCCGGCAATGGCGGCCGTAAGCAGGATATTGGCCAGGTTGAAAACAACGCCTCCGATAAATGCACTGCTGATATTGCCGGACGCGGCCTGCGTGAGATCGGCGATGAATGGCCGCCCCGCTGTTCCATGGCTTCCCAGGCTAAAAGCGCCGATAATGGAAAGCAGCAGAATACCGGCAACATAATCCCAGTAGAACAGCTCAAAACGCCATTCTTTTGCTGCCAGTTTCTGGGTGTTGGCCCAGGAACCCCAGCAAAGCATGGTGATAAGGCAAAATATTACAGCAAGGGAATAGCTTTCTACTATAAACATAACGTTGGAATTTATAAGGGTTTTGTTAGCAGGTAAATGGTTGTTCAGGATATAATGTTGAACGGTACTTCATTGCGGTAAGGGATAGACGACTGTGCACCAAGCCGGGTAACGGCAATGGCAGCCGCATTGCAGGCAAACACCACCGCATCTTCCAGGCTTTTGCCTTCGGCCAGGGCTGTGGCCAGCGCGCCATTGAAAACATCGCCCGCAGCAGTTGTATCTACTGCTTCAACCAAGGGCGCAGGTATATGGAGGAAGGCGCCATTATGCAGCAGCGCCGCGCCCTGACTGCCAAGGGTGATGATCACACTTTTAACGCCGCGTGCGGCAATCTGCTCTGCCGCCTGGCGCGCCCCTGCAAGGTCTTTGATCTGAACACCCGACAGCAGCGCTGCTTCACTTTCGTTCGGCGTGATAATGTCTGCAAGGGGAAGCAGCGCCGCAACGCGGTCATTTGCAGGCGCAGGGTTCAGTATCACCAGCAGCCCTTTTTCACGGGCATACTCCGCGGCATATTTCACTGTTTCCATTGGGATCTCCAGCTGAACAAGCAATATTTTGCCGTCCGGTTGCTTGTCCAGGGCGGCCGCTACGTCGTTAGGCTGCAGGCGGGCATTTGCGCCGGGGGCAACAACAATGCTGTTTTCACCCGCCGCGTCAACAGTGATCATTGCAATACCTGAAGGCGTGCCGGGGTCGGAGCATATGCCGGTGATGTCAATACCCTCCTGCTCGAAAAGGCGGGTAGACTGTTTCCCGAAAAGGTCGTCCCCGATTTTTCCTATAAAGGCGGCATGGCCGCCCAGGCGTGCTACCGAAACGGCCTGGTTGGCGCCCTTACCGCCCGGGTTCATAAAAAACACGCCTCCCAGCATCGTTTCTCCCGGTTGAGGTATATGAGCAGTTTTTACGACCATGTCCATGTTGATACTTCCGACCACCAAAATCTTGTTTTTCATAATGTGGAATCTTATTGTCTGAATAAAAAAAGACAGGAAAGGTGCCTGTTGAAGCGCCGGGCATATAAGTCATTCAAATATAGGACGAAGAAACGAATGCTGTTTAAGAATGTCACCGGCTACCGGGTTTGCAGCAATACAACGGGCTATTGAGGTATGGGAAAGAATAGATTAAAAACCGGCAGGCCTGAAAGAGAGCTTATTGCAGATCTTATGTACAAATGAAAACAAAATGCCTGAAAACATTAAATCATGAAAGCATTACACCCGGATGCCGTAAAATGATCAGAGGGTGCGTATGAGCTGTTAAACCAGGGCTGATTTTCCCGTTCAGCCCTGGTGTTTGATCAAACTATAATGATTCTATAGAGAACCTCCTGGATTGCTCCTTTTTATTGTACTCCGATACCATAATGTGCCCTTCCTTGGCGGGATAGATAGTGGTGGTCACAGCCCCTTCCCTGCGGGGAATTTTGCGTATCACTTTCTGCTCATTCACGTTATAAATATGCACATTATCCTTATCGCTTATGATAAGATAATTGGTCTTGGTTTCAGCGTTGGCAACTGTATAATAATCGGGACAGGGCAAATACGAAAAAACGGAAACCCTGCCGGAGTAGTAACGGCTATGTGCAGTAGGAATAGCATTTACATAAGATAAAGCGCCTTTCTCGTTCTGTTTGAACAGTAGCGCATCCCTTACCTGTGATTTTTGTGTACCGGACAGCATCAGGATATATAAAGGCGGGATAATGAGCGGCAAGGTTACCGCGGAAAAACCGATTGCGCCCCATTTGGGCTTCCTGGTGAAGGAGGTGCCGGCAAAATAAGTATTGCCCTGGTAATCTTTGAAAACAGGTTCAAAACGCACAAACGATTTTGTAGCCTCATAACGGCCTTTGGAAGAGAATGCTGCCTGCGAGCCCGATGACCAGTCCGATACCACTGTTTCTATTTTACTGGTGCCGGCGCCTTTTACCTGGGCGGTAAACACGCCTGTGTAAGGCCCTTTTGCCAGCTGCTTAACGGTTAGCGCCGCATTTCCTTTGCGTGGGTGCAGCACCACGCCTGCCAGGTAGGGCTTACCCGTTACAGGATCATTTTCAAATGTATGTATGCTGAATTGTTGCCCCCTTTTATCACGAAGCGCATATTTCTTAAAAGCAGTATTATCATCCATATTGAATCCCATTAACCAGTAACCGCCTTCCTGCAGCTTATCTTTCATTTTATAGAGCAGGTAAATATCATGCTGCGAGATTAACATAACAAAGTATTCCGCTGCCTGCATAAAATCCTTATGCCAGATATTTGTTCCGTCAGGGCCGTATGCAATAAGATAGCTTTTGCTATCGTCCCCGTAAAAGCATACAAAACCTTTACCGGGTACGTTCTTCAGCTGTATAGCATGTTTCAGTCCGCCATCGCCTATTGTGTTATGATCCCAGGCGCGGGCATAAGTTTCCAGTACTTTCACATTTGTTTTAATAGTGTTGGACTGGATAATTTTTCCATCCAGGCTTACAAATTGTGTAAATACAGATACTGATCCACGGCGGGCTTCCGCCTTGCGTTCTTTTCTCTTTTTGTCGCCGTAACCAATGAAGTTACTTTTCAGGTAGGCAAGGCACAATACATCCTGTTCAAAAGCTACTGCCTGCAAATCGAGCTTCTGTTCGGTAAAATTCAATATACCGATATCATTCAGGTTCTCATCCATAATTGTCACCCTGTAATGGAATGAATCTGCATTTGCGCGTTCCAGCTCGGTAAAGGCAATATAACCTACAAGATTGTTGTCCTGTATAATCGCTTTTACTTCTGTAGAAATACCATTACTTACTTCTTTAAAAACTTTTGTTTGGGCAAAGGGATTGTTTGTAAACAGCAAAAAAAGGATGCTGATCAGAAATAGTTGTTTCATTGTATAGTGGATAAAATGTTATGGCTTGTCAAATTTGTGCGCAAACTCAGCATACAGGCTGCTTTCGTTGCCATTAATAAACACTTTGGCAACGCTGGTTTTATGCGAATCAGAAAAGTCGGCGTCCAGCGTCAATGCATGCATGAGCCGGTGAAATGCCGCTTCATCCTTTTTACTGTTGGCACGTTGGTTGTTGTCCAGCAGCGTTTTACAGAACTGCTCAAGCTTTTCCCGGGGCACCTGCTCAAACATTGTTTGCAGCTGATAATAATCTTTGGAGATATATTCCTTGGGAGTAACCCCAACGGCGTTAAACCGGCTCAATTCCCTGTCGGCATAATAAAGCCCGGTAATTACGTTCGTTACCATAAAATCATACCACGGATCTTTATTGCCCTTGTCTTTCTCAAGCAGGATCATGTACATACAGGCAGTCAGGTTCATATTGATATACATATTCCATATTTCCATTTTCCTGGCTTTCTCCTGTATGGATGCCGGTACCTGGGTGAAGTTTGTATTGGTGCTGCCGGCATTCAATGTTTTACTGTAACGTTCTATACAGTCGGGGTGCGTTTTCAACGAGTCCTGTATATGTGTTGTGTCTTTAAAATTATATACCCTGGTGGAAAGTCCTTTGGAACGCTTTTGCAGCCAAGCGTTTTCTATCGCGATATTATACGCGGAAAAATATTGCTGCAAGGGCTGTTTTAATGGTTGTTTATATTGTATGTCCGCACTGTCCAGCCGAAGAAAGAAGGTAGGATCAAAGGCAATATTGCTTTTCTTCAGCATCACAATTGCCAGTGAATCTGCATCGCTTTCATGGTAGCGCTGGTGCCGGCTTCTGTTGAATGAATAGCCCTCAAACACCTTTTTAAGACGGGTAAGCCTTTCATATTTTGAATCCAGGATGGCATTCATTGAGCTTTTATATTCATCGGACGTCAGCCATTCTGCACGTTGCTTCATTGCCGTTTCGGGGTGAAGCAGTATGTTATGGGACAGCTCGTGGGCAATTGTAAATGCAATGTCTTCACGCGAGCGGGTAAAAGCGAGCAACCCGAGATTAATAGCCAGTATATTGCCTCCTACGGCATAGGCATTTACCGCCGCGCTTCTGTCTATCAGCACAAGCGGTTTAACGGGGATCAGCTGCTTATTGGCCCGGACGATCTGGCTAACAATAGTGTCTATATAGCTGAGCACCTCCCTGTCATATACGTAGTCATCGTCTTTAATTGACTTTGTAAGAAAGTCGGTACGGTCGTCCCAAAGCTCTTTATATTGCTTCTGGGTTGCTTTTTGCTTATAAAGGGCCGGACAGGTCCATGCTTTTTTTAAGGAGTCCTGCTGCTTTTGATAATAGAGATGCGAAAGATCCTGGTACCGGTACAGTTCCCCGGTTTGTGCATAAGCGCAATGAAAATAAAAAAGGAATAGTGTAGCCGTTATTAGCCGCTTACAAAGTAACATAGGTAAAAAGGGATAGGTCTAATATATTAATACGTAGCAATTTACATATCTTCACAATATATAAATTTATTTATATATTTTTCAAATAGTTATTGTCTCCAGGAACCGGAGATCCCGGTAAAGCAGCACCTAAGCGCCGGTAATATGCAAGGGAAATAAGCATTTCCGTTCACTCCTGGAAATTCTCAATAATTTTTTTGTATTTTATCTCAACTTTCGGTTACCCATCTTGTCATGTGGGCATCCTGGCTCAGAAAGTATTCCTGTAGTTATGGAAAAACGGCGTACGATCTATATACAACGTTCTCTTTTATTAACAGTATGGTATAGTGCAGTATGAAACCAGGCTTTCAACCCGTTCTCTATTCCGCGAAGTGAAATGGAAAAAATAAATCATTACAACAACATGAAGGATATTTTAACTAACAACAGGCGTTCGTTCCTGCGTAACCTGGCAGGCACCGGCGCGGCAGCCATGCTGCCTTTTAAGTCATTTGCATTGTTGGCGCCCGCAGATCCGGCTAAGGGACATGTATTTACCAGTCAGCCTTATTTACAGGATCCCGGCCCCACGGCAATGACCGTTCGATGGATCACCAACATGCCGGCCTACAGCTGGGTGGAGTTTGGAGAAACAAATGATTTGGGGCAAAAGGCGCACAGTGTTACTGATGGACTGGTAGATGCCTATAACCGCGTAAACAGGGTGCAGCTGAACGGGTTAAAGCCCGGCACTACTTACTATTACCGGGTATGCTCCAAAGAGATCACCGGGTTTGAACCGTACAAGCTCACTTATGGCGAAACCATTAATAGTGAAGTTTTCTCCTTTCGCACCTTTGAAGAGCGCCCTGCCAAAGTGAGCTGGCTGATCATGAATGACCTGCATGACCGCCCGGCCTCTATTCCGCACCTGATGGGACTGCGCGGCGACGCACCTTATGACTTTGTATTTTTTAACGGCGATGTATTCAATTACCAGACAGATGAACAGCAGATCGTAGATCATATGCTTACGCCCTGCACCGATACGTTTGCAGCCACTGCGCCCTTCCTTTATGTGCGCGGAAATCATGAAACAAGAGGCAGTTTCCGGCTGCACTGGCATGAGTATTTCAGCAATCCCCGGGGCCAGTCTTATTTTAGCTTTACCCACGGTCCGGCGCACGTAATTGTATTAGATACAGGGGAAGATAAACCGGACGATACACCGGTGTATGCAGGGATTGTGGATTTTGATGCTTACCGCCGGGAACAGGCAGCCTGGGTAGAGAAAGAAATGCAGACACCTGCCTTCCGGAAAGCCCCGTTCAAGGTAATACTGATGCATATTCCGCCGTTTTACTCCGGCGACTGGCACGGAACAATGCATTGCAGGGAATTATTTAACCCGCTGTTTAATAAATATAAGGTAGACATCTGTATTTCAGGCCATACGCACCGGTATGGCGTGCATCCGCCTGTAGCAGGGGAACACAATTATCCTATCATTATCGGCGGCGGCCCGCAGGACGGCAAGCGTACACTCATAAGAGTGACGGCCGACCGCAGGCAGTTGCAGCTGCATATGCAGGATGATGCCGGAAAAGAAGTAGGCAGCTATACATTAAAGGCATAAAGCATAATGCCTGTAACATACAGTTTTCAACCCACTGAGCATTATTCAGTGGGTTTTCTTTTACTCCCTGCGTAAAACGTTTACCTGCCACACCTGGCCGGCTTATTTCGGCGACATTGTATCTTTGTGCGGGAAAAACTGAAGCATGAATTTCCAGGTAATTGCACCTCCTGCGCCGCTTAAAAATTATGTCCGCCACTTCTGGATGCTGGAGAGCCAAACAGATGATGTATCGCCCAAAACCTTTACTGTAATGTGTAACGGTGTACCGGGCCTTATATTCCAGGAGAAACCAGGCGTATTTTCCGGCTTCGGGGGCGAACAGCTGCCGCAATTATTTGTTTTCGGGCAGGCGAAAAGGTATGGGCAACTACAGAGCAGCGGCAGCTTCCGCACTGTTGGGGTAACCTTTCAGCCAACCGCGCTTAAGCAGGTTTTTGGTTTAAATGCAAATGAGCTGGCCCATCAGAATATATGTATCACACATCTTGTCAAAACCTCTTTAACTGAGCAGCTGCTTCACTGCAGCTCCCTGCAGCAACGGGTTGCTTATCTTTCCTCATTCCTGCTGTCGCAGGTACGCCGGTATGAAGGCGAAAATAAAAAAGCGGAATATGCCGTTACCGCATTACAACAAGGCGCAAATTTATCCCGTGTGCTGCACGACCTTCACTTATCAGAGCGCTCGCTTGAACGGCTCTTTCACACGCATATCGGTATTACACCCATCCTGTTTGCGCGCATCAGCCGCTTTCAAACGGCGCTGTCGCTTTTGCGGCAAGGCAGGTTTCATTCGCTTACAAACATTGCGCATTCGCTGGGCTACTACGACCAGGCACATTTTATCCGCGATTTTAAATTATTTTCCGGCGCAAGCCCGCGCATTTACCTGCGTAAAACCATTGAACGGATGCCCGGTTTTCCTGAATGGCAATCTTAGCAAGGGACTGTCGGTTTTTTACAATTTTAACGCAGCAGCTGCCGCTAACTTTGCCCTGTTTTGATCCAACATTTATTCAATTATGCAAACCATTAAGATATGCAGCAGAATATGAAAACAATACCGGATAATACAGCCGTTCGCGTGGCTTTATGGAGAGCGCTTCATTTGCAGGTGGATGCGCCGCCGCATATACTGGAAGATGAACTTGGCCTGCAGCTGGCCGCGCCGGAAGCCAACTGGCAGCAACGGCCCGATATGCACCCCGAAGGCACCCGGCAGGCGCGCCTGTCGATAGTTACACGGGCGCGGTTTGTAGAAGACCTGGTGACAGCGGCAACGGATCGCGGGGTGCGCCAGTATGTGATCCTGGGCGCCGGCCTTGACACGTTTGCGCTACGGCGAAAAGATCTCAGTTCCAAAATAACGGTTTATGAAATTGATGAACCCAGCACACAGGCATGGAAGCAGCAGCGCCTGGCTGCATTAGGCTATGATATAGCTGACCGGCTGCGGTTTGTGCCTGTTGATTTTGAAAAGCATGCTCACTGGCTCCAGGCGCTGGCAAATGCCGGTTTTGATATGAATAGCCCGGCGGTTGTTGCCTGTACCGGCGTAAGCATGTACCTTACCCGTGAAGCAATACTGGGCATGCTTCAGCAGGTTGCCGCATTAGCGCCGAATTCTACGCTGGCCTTGTCGTTCCTGTTGCCAAAAGAGCTTTTGAAGCCGGAGGAGCAGCGTTTGCTTGAGATGGCCATGAAAGGCGCCGCGGCAGCGGGCACGCCGTTCCTTAGCTTTTTCACTCCCGCACAAATGCTGGAACTTGCTACTGAAGCAGGCCTGAAAAATGCAGCAATTATATCAGGCAGCGATCTCTCAAACCGGTATTTCACGGGCAGGAAGGATGGTCTTTCCGCATCAGGTGCTGAACCAATCCTGGTTGCTGCTACCTGATAAGGTGTGTTGCTTAAATAATTTTTATTGACTTTGAAAGCATTCCTTTGGCAAAGCAGGGAGATATGCAAATGACCTCTTGATTGTTCAAATCTCTTTTGTAGATTTAAATGATATACCCCTCTTTTTAACCATTAAACCCATTCACATGAAAAACGTGAAAGCCCTTGTTTTTCTCCCGTTGTTATTTGCCGGGATGCTTTTATTAAGCTCATTTTCAACTACCCAAACTCAAAAAGCAAGTCCCGCCATTGTAAACTATGCCTGGTACACTCCTGCCGGCCAGTTTATTGCCTGGAGCACACTGGCTAATGCGGAAATCGTCAGCGATGCTGATACCAACCCGGTTAACGGAACCTTGGTTGCGGAAGGATATACCAGCGGAGGACCTGGCCTGCCGCCATCCGGAACTCTTGTATACCGGCTTTATTCGCATCCATGATGCAAAGTAAACGCCCCCGGTGCGGGGCGTTTTTATTCCCCATCTGGATCAACAACATCTGTTTGTGCTACACGGCCCACCTGTCCATCTTCCAGGCGCACTTTTATTCCTCTTGAATGATAGGCTGCCGATGTGAGCAGGTCTTTAACAATACCATATGTCAGCTTACCGGTCCGCTGGTCTTTTTTAAGAATAATAGCCACTTCCTGTCCGGGATAAATGTCTTTTCTGTATTGGCCATCCATATGCTTACTGTTTATCAGCTGCAAAATTATTTAAAGAAAGCATCATTTTGAAAACTTATAGCCTGGCTCAGGCTGATCCACTGCCGTTAGCGCATTGCTGCGCAATTTCTTTTGCAGTTGAATAAATGCATTTTAATATATAAATATTCCCGCTTTTTGCCGGTTGGCGGCATTTGCATAAATTCATGACCACTACGCTAAAACCTGTTGTCAGCCCAGCCCGGCAGGCCGGATAGCAATGCCCATTTTGTATAATTATTAAACCTGAAACCCATGAAGACTTTAGAAAATAAAGCAGCTATTGTTACAGGAGGCGGATCAGGAATAGGAAAAGCAATATGCTTGTTGTATGCTGCCGAAGGAGCAAAAATTATTGTGTCAGATGTTGATGAAGAAGGCGGCAATGCAACAGTGGCTGCTATAAAAGATAAAGGAGGAAATGCCCTTTTTGTAAAAGCAGATGTATCAAAAGAAGCAGACAATAATATGCTGGTGGAACAAGCTGTAAAACAATTCGGCGGTTTAAACATTACTGTGAACAATGCGGGCATTGGCGGCCCCATTGCGCCTGTGGGCGAATATCCAATAGACGGATGGGATAAAGTAATTGCCATTAACCTTTCCGGCGTGTTCTATGGCATGCGTTACCAGATACCTGCAATGCTGGAGGCAGGAGGCGGCAGCATTGTAAACATGGCATCTATCCTGGGAAAAGTAGGCACCCCGCATTCATCAGCCTATGTAGCAGCCAAGCATGGAGTAATAGGGCTCACCGAGTCCGCGGCGCTTGAATATGCCGATAAAAAGATACGCATTAACGCTATCGGACCTGGTTACATTTCAACACCCCTGCTGAATAATTTAAGTGAGGAAGCTATGCAGGGATTGGTAGGCCTGCATCCAATGGGCCGACTGGGTACTGCGGAAGAAGTAGCGGAACTGGCCTTATGGCTTAGCTCAGATAAAGCGTCTTTTGTAACAGGCTCGTATTATAATGTAGACGGTGGGTATCTTGCCCGGTAAACTGTTTTAATTTCCCTGGCGGCAATATCACACTGCTGCAGACGGTGTATCGTAACATGCTTTCCCTCTTTTTATAAACTTGTAAACTGCAGCAACCTGCAAACAGTAACCATAAACCGGAATACATGCCCACTCTTAAACACCGCAGTTATTTTCATAGATGACATCATAAGAATTTCCTTTTATGCAATCGATTGCTTAAATTAGTTCCAGATTCCAGGTTTATGAAAAAGAAGGAGTAAAAATCTCATTAAAGTCCATTCCTCTTTTTCTCCGTAAAAACGTTGCCGGTAACCGGTATTGTTATCATTCAATAACGCGTAACAGCTTTCACTGTCTTAACGGGCGGGTGCCGGCCGGCTATGTCTTTTAATAAAAAGAAAAGCGCATTGCCGCCGCTGCGAAGGCGGCATTTATTACCGGCAACTTTTGCCGCTGTTCTATTAAATCAAAATATAGCCATGAAGTATTATAGCATTAGCCTCCTTTTATTATTAACGGCACACGTTTCACTGGCATCGCCGCCGGAAGACTCACTGCTGAAGCTCTGGTACCGGCAGCCGGCCACACAATGGGTAGCTGCTTTGCCGTTAGGCAATGGGCGTATAGGCGCAATGGTATTTGGCGGCGTGCAACAGGAGCGGCTGCAGCTGAATGAAGGGTACCTGTGGTCAGGCGGACCGCGTGATGGTAACAATCCGCAGGCGCGCCTGGTATTACCGCATGTACGGCAGCTGTTATCTGCAGGAAAATATATGGAGGCCGACCAGGCCGCACGCAAAATGATGGGCCTTTACAGCGCCCGTTACCTGACCCTGGGCAGCCTGTATTTTGATAACAGCATTAACGGTTCGCCGGAACAATACCGGCGCGGGCTGGACCTGAATAAAGCCCTGTCTACCGTAACTTTTACGGCCGACGGCGTTACCTATACACGTGAAATGTTTATCAGCTACCCGGCACAACTGCTGGTAATACGGTTTAGGGCCAGCCGTTCCGGCGCCATTACCTTTAGTACCCGTTTCCAAAATCCCATGCCGCACCACATACAGGCAATGAACGACCATTATGTTGTTATGAAAGGCAAGTGTCCTGCATATGTAGCCAGCCGCCCTTCTGAGCCCCGGCAAATTGTATATGCCGCCGGCGGAAAGGGAGAAGGCATGAATTACGAAGTGCATTTGCAGGCAAGGGTAAAAAACGGTACCGTGCATACAGATACCAGCGGCCTGCATGTGCAGGGCGCTTCAGAAGTAGTGTTGTTATTATCCGTAGGCACCAGCTACAACGGGCCCGATAAATCACCCGGCCTTGAAGGTAAGGACCCTGCCGTTGAAGCCCTGCGCTACCTGGATGCCGCCCGGCAAAAAGATTACGCACAGCTGTTGCAGGAACATGAAAGCGATTACCAGCGTCTTTTCCGGAAAGTAACGCTGAACCTGGGCAAAGATGCAGCTGCAACACAGCCTACTGACGTAAGGCTAAAAGCTTACACAGCCCATGGCGGCAACTGTGATCCGCAGCTCACCACATTGTTGTACCAGTACGGACGTTACCTGATGATAGCCGGCTCCCGCAAAGGCGGCCCCGCCATGACCCTCCAGGGCCTGTGGAATAATGAGATGCAGCCGCCCTGGGGATCTAACTACACCATTAACATTAATACGGAAATGAACTACTGGCCGTCTGAAACAGCCAACCTCAGTGAATGCGGTACGCCATTGTTCAATTTTATTACACAGCTGGCCAGGAAAGGCCGTATAACCGCTGCCGTTAATTACGGTGCCAGGGGCTGGACCGCACATCATAATACCGATATATGGGCAATGACCAACCCAGCGGGGGGTATTGATTTTAATGATCCGCGCGGCAATCCAAGATGGGCTATCTGGCCCATGGGCGGTGCGTGGCTTACGCGCCACCTGTGGGAACATTACCTGTTTACCGGCAACTGGTCCTTCCTGGCAGATACGGCCTATCCGGTTATGCGGTCAGCCGCTGAATTTATGCTGGACTGGCTGATAAAAAACGATGATGGCCAGTGGGTAACCAGTCCTGCCACTTCCCCGGAAAATAACTTTCCCGTAAATGGCAAAAGGGTGGGCTCTGTAAGCATAGCCACTACCATGGACCTTTCCATTATACGCGACCTGTTCAACAACACGGTGCTGGCAGCACAGCTGTTAAACAAAGATGCGGCATTTGCCAACCGGTTAAAAACTGCGCTGCAGCAGCTATATCCTTTTCATATAGGACAATACGGACAGCTGCAGGAGTGGTATAAGGACCGGGATGATCCGGACGATCACCACCGGCATCTCTCCCATTTATATGGGCTGTTTCCCGGCTATTTTATTACGCCCCGGCACAACCCCGAGATGGCCGCAGCCGCCAAACGCAGCATGCTGCTGCGTGGTGATGGAGGCACCGGCTGGTCAAAAGCCTGGAAAGTTAACCTGTGGGCAAGGCTGGAGGATGGAAACCAAGCGTATACGATGCTGAACAAACAATTGTTCCTGACGGTAGTTGACAGCACAAGCGTAGCCGATGAAGCCGGCGGCTCCTATCCTAACCTGTTTGATGCGCATCCGCCTTTCCAGATAGACGGTAACTTTGGCATTACCTCCGGTATTACAGAAATGCTGCTGCAAAGCCATGACGGCGCTATTTACCTATTGCCGGCATTACCGGCGGCCTGGCCCAACGGCCATGTAAAAGGGTTAAAAGCGCGGGGCGGCTTTGAAGTAGATATGGAATGGGCAAACGGGCATCTTACCGGGGCGGTTATTCACAGCAAATCGGGCGGCAATTGCCGTATTCGTGTACAGGCGCCGGTAAGTGCTGAAGGCGCTGCACTGCAACCGGCCAGCGGAAATAACCCTAATCCCTGCTACTTCACGCCACTGCCGGTAAAAACAGCAATAAAAGATAAAACAAAGCTGCCGGAGCTGCCCCTGGCAAAGGTGTATGAATATGACCTGGTGACCACAGCCGGAAAAGATTATAACATTCAACCCTATTTACCTTAACGCCTTAAACGTCACCTGGAAAATTCATAAACATGATATTAAAAAAACATAGCTATATTTTTTTGTTAACGGGCCTGCTGGCCGGAAATGCTTTGCATGCGGGGCCGGGAGATCAATTCCTGCAGGCGCTAAAACACAGCAAAGCCACTATTGTAATGGCTAACGGCCAGCCGGCGCCTGCTACAGTGCAGGTTACCCGCGCATGGAACGGGGAATATTGTACTGCACGTATAGTCAATACCGGTAGTAAGCCGGTACGCATTCATGAGGTAATACTGGCGCAGGCAGGTAAGGTACTGCCGGCTAATACGCCCTTTTACGCAGAGGGGTTCCAGATGCTGACCCAAACAAGCGGCACGCTTGAAAAACCGCAGGTGTTGGGCAATTACACGGATAACGGGCATTACCGGATGCCACAGCCTGCCGGTTACCTGGCTGTATATAACCTGCTGCGCCTGTACCCTGCCGGCGAACCGCAGCTGCTGCTGGGATTTACCAGCTGCCGGCGCTTTGCAGGAAAATTTTACCTGAATGCAGATACCATTAAAGTAGTAATGGACCTGGAGAACCTGTCCCTGGCCCCCGGCAACGCCTTTCAGCTGGAGGAATGGGCCTTGCTGAAGGGCATGGACGGGAATGCGCTGCTCAACAAATTTGCCAGCCGCATTAATCATCATCATCCCCGCCTGGCCTTTAAGCAGCCGCCTACCGGCTGGTGCAGCTGGTATTGCTTTGGCCCGCGGGTAACGGCGCAAAATATTTATGATAACCTGGATTATATTAAAGCCAATATACCCGCCCTACGATATATACAAATAGATGATGGCTACCAGCCGCATATGGGCGACTGGCTATCGGCAGGCAAATCATTTGGCGGTAATATACAGCCGGTGCTAAAGGCTATACGCAATAAGGGTTTTGAGCCGGCTATATGGGTGGCGCCCTTTATCTGCGATAGTAACTCAACAGTATATAAAAAGCATCCTGACTGGCTGGTAAAAGATGCAAACGGCAAACCCCTGCGCAGCGATCTTGTAACATTCGGCGGCTGGCGCCTTAAGCCGTGGTATGTGCTGGATGGCACCAACCCCGCGGTGCAAGCGCACCTGGAGCAACTATTCCGCACCATGCGTAAACAGTGGGGATGCACCTACTTTAAGCTGGACGCCAATTTCTGGGGCGCTATACATGGCGGTTATTTTTATGACAAACAGGCCACCCGGGTAGAGGCTTACCGCCGTGGAATGAAAGCCATACTCAAAGGCGCCGGCGACGCTTTTATACTGGGCTGTAACCATCCGCTGTGGCCTTCCCTGGGGCTTATACACGGCTCCCGCAGCTCTATGGACATTAAACGCCAGTGGTCAACTTTTGAGCGCTCGGGCAGGGAGAACCTGTACCGCGCCTGGCAAAACGGCCGCCTGTGGTGGAACGACCCCGATTGCCTGCTGCTGACCGGTAACATGCCGGATAATGAATTCCGTTTTCATACAGCGCTGATATTCAGCACAGGCGGCATGGTGCTAAGCGGGGACGACCTCACCACCATTTCACCTGAACGGCTAAACGTACTCCGGAAAGCAGTTCCTCCAACCGCGCAGGCAGCTGCTTTTGAAGAGGGGAAATTTGAGATAGGCAGGTTATCTACCCCGAAGGGTAAATATCTTGTGCTGCTGAACTGGGACAGCACGGCCCAAACCATTACCGCTAAGCTGGATCACCCCTGTGAGATACTGGATCACTGGACCGGTAAAAGCCTGGGCAAATTTTTAGGCGCTTATACCGCGGAGCTGCAGGGGCATGATGGCAGGGTGTTGGAATTAAAGGAATAGGCTCATCCCCTCCGCTGCTCAAAATAATACACGCCCTTTTTATTGCTCACTACAATATCGGGCCATCCATCCCCATTTATATCCTCCACCACAAAGCTGTTGCCAATGCCCGAGTTATGATCTATCTCATGCGGTAACCAGCGTGGCGTATTACCCGGCACATATTCAAACCAGTATAATACTGCCGGTTCGTGCGCACCGGGATCATGGCCGTTATGCGCAAAATAGCGTTTGCCCGTAACCAGGTCAGGATGGCCATCGCCATTAATGTCGGTCATGGCCATGGCATGCGACTGGGAAAACAGCCTGCTGATCTCGTGGGTAGCCCAGGCGCCGGCCGCCTGCTGCTCATGCCACCAGATGCCATAGTCATGGGCAGATGAGCTTAGCACATCCATATCGCCATCACCATCTGCATCCAGCACAAACATATTGGCGCAGTCCTTACCCAGGTTGGCCGGGTGAAAGGTCCAGCCGGGTTGCTTTACATCCGCCGGCGATTCCCACCAGCCGCTTTTAATGATCACATCATTGCGGCCGTCCTTATTCAGGTCGCCCCATCCCAGGCCGTGTGTATAGCGTTGCGTACCTCTTCCAGGATTGCTGCTGATAATATGGCGCTGCCATAATGTATCGCCCTTTCCTGTGGGAGCTTTCAGCCATATCACCTGTTTGGCCATCGTGTCATTACATATCAGGTCTTTCCGGCCGTCCAGGTCAACATCTGCAAACACCGGCGTTTCAATACCGGCGCCCGGCAAAATCAGGTGGCCGGGCCAAAGGCCTTCCCGGTGCTTTGGATTTTCATACCACATGCATACACCGCCTGGCTGGTCAAACCGGATAAGGTCGGCCCACCCGTCATTGTTCACGTCTATACAAAAGTTCAGAAAAGTAGTGCTGTAGCCCGGTACTGCATGTAGCGTATCTGCATGCAGCAGGTGGCGTTTCCACAGGGGCGCTTCATACCAGTAGTTGCCCGCCAGTATATCCGTACGTCCGTCATTGTTTACATCGCCGGTAGCAGCACCTTCCGATACAAATACAGTGCTGACGGTATGCTTTATAAAAGAAATATCCTGGGCGCTGCAGGCGCCGGTTGCTGCCAGGTTTAACATACCGGTAAGTATAATGCGGCAGAAAGTATGTGTGTTCATTGAGATATTGCGGATTGAATATCTTTAAAATAGAAAAATAATCCTGCAACCGGGAATTTATTATATAAGTTACCGGCCCTTGCAGGCTTTCATATAGCCGGTAAAAATAATTACCTTGTAACAGTAACTTATACTGCTATTATCATGTGGAAAATCATCACGCTTGCGCTGCTGCCCATTTGTGTTTCATTTTTGCCTGTACATGAACCGGGGAATGCGCCTGTTACTGAAAAGCCCATTATCACCGGCGCTGACCAGCTGCAGGCATACCTGCCTTACCTGCAAAACAAACGGGTGGGCATACTGGCCAACAATACCTCCATTATCGGAAAGCGCTCACTGGTGGATAGCCTGCTTGATTTAGGCGTGAATATTAAAATGATCTTCGGGCCTGAGCACGGTTTCCGCGGTAATGCCAGCAATGGCGCTAAGGTAGGTGATGAGGTGGATGCTGCTACCGGCATCCCCGTAATTTCTTTGTACGGCAAAAAAAGAAAACCATCGGCAGATGAAATGGCCGGCCTGGACATCATGATCTTTGACATACAGGATGTGGGCTGCCGGTTTTATACCTATATTAATAAGCTGGCGGATATTATGGAAGCCTGCGCAGAAAGCGGAAAAGAGCTGCTTATACTGGACCGGCCCAATCCCAATGGGTATGTAGACGGCCCTGTGCTGGATATGAAGCTGACCTCCGGCATCGGTAAATTTCCTATTCCTGTTACGCATGGCATGACCATTGGCGAGTTTGCGCAGATGGTCAACGGCGAAGGATGGCTGCCTAACAAGCTGCGTTGCAAACTAAAAATCATCCCTGTAAAAAATTACGCGCATCATATGGATTATACGCTGCCGGTTCCACCATCGCCCAACCTGAACACCCAGCAGTCCATATTGCTATATCCCTCCCTTTGCCTGTTTGAAGGCACTATTATCAGCCAGGGGCGCGGTACCCACATGCCTTTTACAGTGCTGGGCAATCCTGACCTGAAAGGCAAATACTCCTTTTCCTTTACGCCGGTAAGTATACCGGGCATGTCGGAAACCCCTTTGCACCAGAACAAGGTTTGTTATGGGCTGGACCTCCGGCATTATGATATGACTGCCTTGCGGCGCAGCGGCAAAATCAATATTCAATGGATGATGGAGCTGTACAAAGCTTACCCGTTTAAAGATAAGTTCTTTGATATGAGCCAGAGTAAGCAAATGGGAAATATTGATAAGCTGGCAGGCACCACCCTGTTCAAACAACAGATCATTGCCGGCACATCAGAAGCTGACATTCGCAAAAGCTGGGAGCCGCAGCTCTCAAATTATAAAACCATGCGGAAAAAATATCTGCTATACCCCCAATAGCTGAAAAATGCGGATCACCGGTTTTGCAGTTATTCAAAGTTAGCAGCCATCTTTTCCAGGTATTCCTCAATAGGCAGGGTACGCCGCATATTCATCAATCCTTTGCCTGTATTTCCTACCAGCGTTCTGAACTGGCGGTTTTTACCGGTAGCCACGGCATAAATCTCATCTGCAATTGCCTGCGGATCATCCAGCCAGGCCGGATCAGGATTTGCCATCATTGCTTTTACCTTGTTTACAAGCGGATTGTAATCTGTAATGGCAGGATTGGTGTTCCAGACCACGCTTTGCTTAAAATTATTGCCGGTAGAGCCGCCCTGTTCTATTAACCGCAGCTCAATGTTCAGGGCTTTCAGCTCATAGTACAGCCCCTCTGTTAACCCCTCCAGCGCAAACTTTGACATGTTATACAGGGAGGCGACAGGTGTTGCTGTTGTAACGCCCATATAGGAGCTGATGTTAATGAACATGCCACCTTTATGCGCACGGAAATGCGGCAAAAAAGCGCGGATCACATTAATAGGGCCGCGTACATTTACCGCAAACTGGTGGTCAATAGCCGCTTCCGCTGCCAGCTCCAGCGGCCCAAAAGTGCCCATGCCTGCATTGTTCACCACCACGTTAATTTTGCCAAATGCGGCAATGGCCTGTTCAGTGGCCTGCTGCACCTGCTCAAGATTTGTAACATCCAGCCTGAAAATTTTGATGTTGGGATAGGCGGTTAGCTCCGTTCCCTTTTCCGGTGTGCGCATGGTTGCCGCTACCTGCCAGCCCTGTTTGGCAAAATGCAGGGCGGTTAATTTACCTAAACCGGTACTGGTGCCGGTAATAAAAACTGTTTGACTCATTTTCAATTTTATTTACTGCAAATATCCGCACCAAATGGTATAACTTTGTAACCAGTATAACAGATGATACCAGGTATGCCAATAAACAAACAAGCAAAAAAAGTACTTTCCTTCCCCCGTAACCAGTCAGAAGAAGTACAGGCGCTGCAGGACACTATTTACGTAATAGGCGGCAAATGGAAGCTACCCATCATCAACTCTATTTGCAACGGCAACAAACGTTTCCGGGACATACAACGCAGCATTCCCGGCATTACCACCCGCATGTTATCACGCGAGCTGAAGGAGATGGAGCTGAACAAGCTGATTACCCGCACCGTGTATGCAGAAACGCCGGTAATTGTGGAATATGAAAGCACCGATTACTGCAAAACATTCGGTCCTATTATACTGGCTATGATAGACTGGGGCAAGCAACACAAAAAGAAAATTACCGGTAAAGGTTAAACGCTACGCTTATAATATTCCCGCCAGTACAAGCCGGCTTTATGTTTCACAAACCGTATCTTTAACATTGCTGCCGGCTTTGTGAACCAAGCTCCATGTAAAAAACTGCAGGTATGACCCAACTACTTTCCGTTCGTTTTATACTATTGCTGCTGCTGATGGCAACCGCATCCCGCGCATCCGCACAGCAGGACACCGTTGCTATACAGGTGCACCTTGATCAGCCTAAAGGACCTATGACACCTATATGGGCATGGTTTGGCTACGATGAGCCCAACTACACCTACATGAAAGACGGGAAAAAGCTGCTTACAGAAATAGCACAGCTCAGCCCCGTGCCTGTTTACGTAAGAACCCATAGCCTGCTGGTGACCGGCAACGGGGAAGCGGCATTAAAATGGGGTTCCACCAATGCCTACACAGAAGACGAGAACGGACAGCCGGTATACGACTGGACCATTATTGACCGCATATTTGATACATATATACAGCGGGGTATAAAGCCGCTGGCGCAAATAGGGTTTATGCCGCAGGCCCTGTCTGTAAAGCCCGAACCTTACCGGCACCACTGGCAGCCCGACCATCCGTATGACGAGATATTTACCGGGTGGGCTTACCCGCCGAAAGATTATAAAAAATTTGCCGCGCTGGTGTATGCCTGGGTGCGGCACGCCGTGGACCGCTATGGTAAAAAAGAGGTGGAAAGCTGGTACTGGGAGCTTTGGAATGAGCCTAACATCAGCTACTGGAAAGGCACCACAGAGGAATATATAAAGCTGTATGATTATACCGCCGACGCTGTAAAACGCGCACTGCCCACCGCACGTATAGGCGGCCCCGAAGTAACCGGCCCTAACTGGAAAGATGCGGCTGATTTCCTGAAAGCCTTCCTGGACCATATTGTAAGCGGCACCAACTATGCCACCGGTAAAACCGGCGCCCCGCTGGATGTAATTACCTTTCACGCCAAAGGCGCCCCCACACTGGTAAATGGCGTGGTGCAAATGAATATGGGTACGCAGCTGCGGGATATTGACAAAGGATTTTCAATAGTAGCCTCCTACCCCACGCTTAAACACCTGCCGGTTATTATAGGCGAGTCGGACCCGGAAGGCTGCGCCGCCTGTTCTGAAAAGTACCATCCGCAAAATGCCTACCGCAACGGCACCATGTACAGCAGCTACACGGCCGCCTCCTTTTCCCGCATATATGAGCTGGCGGCAGCCCGCGGCATACACCTGGCCGGCGCTGTTACCTGGGCCTTTGAGTTCGAGAACCAGCCCTGGTTTGCGGGCTTCCGTGACCTGGCTACCAATGGTGTGGACAAGCCCGTGCTGAACGTGTTCCGCATGTTTGGTAAAATGCAGGGCCGGCGTGTAGCCGTTACCGGTCAGCTGGCCTATAATGCCGTTACCATAAGGGACTCCAGCGTGCGCGGTCCGCAGCCGGATATAAACGCCCTGGCAGCTGCCGCGCAGCACAACGCCACGGTAATGGTATGGAACTACCATGACAACAACAGCCCAGCCCCGGATGTACCTGTTGTTGTTAACATTCAGGGCGTACCTGCTGCCCGCGTACAGCTGCAGGAATTTCGTATTGATGCCACCCACAGCAACGCATATGAAGCATGGAAAAAAATGGGATCACCACAGCAGCCTACCCCACAGCAGGTAGCTGAGCTGGAAAAGGCCGGCCGGCTGCAGGCGGCCGGCGCTGCTGCGCCCGTGCCTGTACATAACGGAACAGCAACAGTGCGTATGCAACTGCCACGGCAGGCAGTGTCGCTTTTACAGCTTACGTGGTAAGGGTTATTATAGCAAACTAAAAAACTGAACGCTTAACAGTTTTTACCGTTAAGCGTTCAGCCTCTCTGCGTTACTACACTCAGCACTCCCTTATCATACCGTTTTGGGTACCTGCTCTCTTCCTGTAACATTCACACGCAATGGATGCGGTACAACAGGGGGTACTCATGCCTTGTTCTGTTTCCACTTAATGTTATTCAAATGACGTGCGCATTTGCGGCAGGAAATGTTAAAAACGTGTTACAACCCGCTAACTACGGCAAAATCAAGGCTATACAAAGGCAGGCTAAGGCGTAACAATGATGCATACACTTTTTACAGCGTATAAGTAGTGTTGCATTTTCTATAATAGTGTGGAGATACCTGCACATCAGGTATGCCGGTACAGATACTGCAGGAAGCTGATGAAGAAATAGCGCCGGCACAGTACCTTTTCATACAGTAAAATACCTGCTATGGCGCATAAAATACCCGCCAGCACATCCAGCACATAATGGTGGCCGGTGTACACGGCGGCAAACCAAATACCCAGCGTTACAATAGTAGAAAGCACGCGGAAAAAAATGCTTTTGCTCCGCAGCGCAAATACCCATACAATCAGCGGGTAGGCCGAATGCAGGGAGGGCATGGCTGCAAACACATTGGAGCTTTTGGCATATATGCTGTGAAAAATATTTACCTGGAAAAAAGCATCAAAACGCGCCAGGCCGGCGGTATTGCCCGGGGTATGCACATGCAGGTTAAACCCATACAGCTGCACATACCAGGGTGCGGCAGCAGGATAAGTATAATACACTACAAAACCTAACAGGTTGGTAAGGAAAAAGATAAGTGAAAAATGAAAGAACTGCATGCGGTTGGTATAGAACAGGTACACCGCAAAAGCCAGGGGCAGGGGAATCCAGCACAGGTAAAAGCACCCGCACAGCACATCCAGCCAGGTTTGGCTGTGCGCCAGCCAGTATTCACTGGGGGTAAGTACAGCGCCGCCGGCATGAATGCCGAAAACATCTTTTTCAGCATGGTATATGCTGGCTATATGCACCTCTCCGAACTGGTAGTTGGGAAAAGCCTTCATATAGTCAAACACAATCCAGTAAACAATAAAAATAGAAAAGCCCAGTATAAACTTACGTGTTGGCCGGGAGATGTAGAAAGCTCCGTTAAAAAGCCCTACCAGCACCAGCTGATCGGTTTTAAAGCCTACCAGCACGGCAGACAGCAACAGGTAGCCTACGCTGAGCAGCGTGGTTATAAGTAGCGTTTTTCGATCAAAGAAAGGAATAGTTGTGACAGTAGACAGTGAATCCATTTTACTTCTTTATAAAATCAGATCCGAAGATCTTATCCCACAGCGCGGAGCTTACCCCATACCCCTTGGTATCATCGGAATAGTGATGCAGCATGTGGTGCTTTTTCAACTTCATCCACAACTTGTTTTTAAAATTCAGGTGGTGAAAAGCATAGTGGGATATATCGTAACAAAGATACCCGAATACAAAACCCGGGTAAAATGCATACAGGTAAGCTTCCCCCATCAGCGCCCGGAACAGGAAATAAAAACCTACCGCCAGCGGAATGCTTACAGAAGGCGGCAGCACCAGCCTTAACCGGTCGTTAGGATAATCATGGTGCACGCCATGAAATATAAAATGCAGGCGCAGCCCCCATTTGGATTTAGGAATATAATGGAATACCCAGCGGTGCATAATGTATTCAGTAATGGTCCACAGGAACAGGCCGGCGGCAAAACAGCCAATAAAAGACAGTATGCCCATGCCCGCTACGGCAAAGGCATGCCAGATGCAATACAGAATTACCGGTACATACAGGATCAGCGGTACGGTAAAATGTACCTTGGAAAGCGCTTCCATCCATCCGGCTTTAAACATGCGAACAGACTCTTCTGAGTTAGATACATAATTCTTTTTCATCCCGTTAATATTTTAGTTACCTGGTGGTGACAGGTATTTAGCTCTTACTTATGGTTTAAAACGTTCGGTTTTTTCGGCGCCGGTAGCCGGGTCGGTACCATTCAGCTCCACGTACACAACATTGGGAACCCAAAAGGTGCCGCCTTCAATCTGTATCCAGATATTGTTCAGCTGCGCCATGGTATTGTTGATTTTCATGAACATATGATACTGGCCATTGGCGGATTTCATCAGGTACATAGGACGACCGTCATAGGCTACGGACTTTATCTCGTATTTTTCTGCTGACAGGCGCTTTACTTTAAGGCCATATGCAAATTTACGCTGAATAAAGTTTAATCCCTTTTTTGCACCGCCTTCGGTATACCTGAGCCAGTAAATATTTACAGGTTCCTCCTCATCCAGCTGCCCGTTGGCCTTCAGGTTAAGGTCATACACCACGGTATTGGAATTAGGCGTACGCTGCAGGTAAAACAGCATGGTGGGGATGCCGGTAGGTACCGGAAACCTGGGACGGTCCGGGCCGCCGGCTTTGGCATGCATGCCGGCAAGCAGTATTATAAAAATGCCTACCAGCGCAATCAGCTGCTTACCAGCGGTTTTGTTCTTCCGTTCTTCTGCTGCCTGTTCTTTTTCCAGTGACCGTTTGGCGTCGCGCAAACGGTTAATGGCCGTAATATTGCTCATAATAGCCAGTATAGTAATCGGCACTGTAAAGATAGACATGGTTTCAAATACATGAAAGGGAATGCCCGGTATATACAATTTATACCCCCCGCCAATGTAATGGCTGGTAATACCGCAGGCCAGCGCCGACAGGGCAATAAGCACTACGCGCTCCGGCCGCTGCATTAAACCGCCTTTACATTCAATGCCCAGCCCTTCGGCCCGCGCGCGGGTATAGCTTACCATC
>NZ_DASTRI010000058.1:0-8046 GCF_035761305.1 Chitinophaga sp.
GCTAACCGCCAGGGTCAGGTATCCGTTCTGCCCATGCTCAATAGCATTCCTGGACACTTCAGAAACCGCGGTGGCAAAAGTGGTTTGAGCGGAAAGCGACAACCCTGCCAGCTCTGCAAGCTTCATGGAGCGTTTATGCGCCAGGATAAGATCCATTTCGTTATTGAGCGTAACTTTTACCAGGTCCTGCATCCTTATATGTTTATTTTACATGCTGCAATTGACATATCATCCGTATTCCGTGCAAAGTCTTTTAAAAGCGCTGCTTCCATAACAGTCAGGTCATATCGCATAATGTTGGGGTAGCGGAAAAGATCCCAGCGGGATTTTATTCCATCACTGCACATGAACAGCTGCTGCCCTTTTTCGTATGGTATTTCCTGGTCGGTCATAGTATTGGGTATGTTCAGCCCTATAATGCCGTTATATGCCACGTATGTTTTTGACATGGCGGGTCCCAGCAGCTTGGTAAGAATATTGCCCACCCCGCAAACACGCCAGGTTTTGGCTTTCTTGTCAAATGTTACAATAGTGCCTACCAGGCCTCTTGTTTTCTTTACTTCACGATGTATAAAGCGCAGATTTTCCAGCGGGCTATGATCCGGGTATATTTTGAATGCTTCTATGGCGTTTTGTACGGCATTCTCGGCATTTTTTCCATGTCCCAGCCCATCCCCCAGGAACAGCTTGATATAATCTTTTGTTTCTTTACAACAGAATCCATCGCCGCAGGCAGTTTCGCCGGGTTTGGGAACAATCAGGGACCGTATTTCAACATTCCTGGGTTTAAGACGGGCAGGTAACGGTTTATTGAATATGACGCTACATAAAACGGTGCCCCAGCCTTTCAGGGAGTAAACCTGGAACTTGTCCGACAGTCTTTTGATAGAGCCCAGGCCATGGCCCAATGTATTAGCGGTAGAATGGCCATCTGCCATCATGCGCTGCACATCGCCCATACCCGGCCCCTTGTCAATGGAAATAAGCTCAATACCCTGTATTCCTTCCTCTTCCATTAACTTTACCAACAGCTCGCCATCCACTGCATACTTAGCCAGGTTAGAAACAATTTCGGCCACCACAATATCTATTTCACCTATCTTTCTCGCCATAAACCCCGCGGTTGCCGCCAGGGCATGTATTTCCTTTTTAAGTATAGCGAAATAGCTACGGTCTGTTACTTTAAATCTCAGGTGAACAGCATTAACCATTTTTCCACTTAATGATAGTAACAGTAGTTCCTTTGCCTACAGCACTCTTAATATCAAATTCGCTTACCAGGCGTTTGGCACCCGGCAGGCCCAGTCCCAGGCTTTTGCCGGTAGAAAAACCATCCTTCATGGCCAGCTGCACATCTTTTATCCCCGGGCCCCTGTCAATAAAGGATAGGCGAATGCCATTTTCCCGCCCCCTGCTCACCACTTCTATCAGCGTGTTACCACCTTCGGCATACTTCAGCATATTACGTACCAATTCAGAGGCAGCAGTAATGAGTTTAGTCTGGTTCACCAGGCTCATGCCGATTTTTACGGCATATTCCTTTACCCGGTTGCGGAACGGTACCACATCCTGCTCCCTTTGTATGGGCATTGTATCTTTATTCAACACTAGTATCATCGTGTTCTTCCTCCTCTGTGGTGTCCCCGAAAGAACCGATTTTGCTTTTTAACAATTCCATTCCCTTTTCCACATTCAGCGCAGTACTAACACCTTTCAGCTCCAGGCCCAGTTCTACCAGGGTAATAGCTACGGCGGGCTGCATTCCGACTACTACTGTTTCAGCATCCATGATTTTGCTCATACTGCCGATATTGCCAATAATACGTCCCATAAACGAGTCAACTATGGAAAGCGCCGATATATCAATCAGCACTCCCCTGGCGCCGGTTTTACTTACCATTTGCACCAGGTCACTTTCCAGGTTCAATGCCAAACGGTCATATAAATCTACCTGGATGGTCACAAGCAAAAATTTGCCCATCTGGAGAACAGGTATCCTATCCATATCCTATAACTGACTATTTTTTTCTTTTACAGATGATTTTCTCACTTCCAGCTGCTGCAACGCAAACGCATATTTTAACGCACTGGCCAGGGTAGCTTTGGTGATAATGTTAGACAAATCGATGCCCAGGTGTACAACCGTTTGCGCAATTTCAGGGCGTATGCCGCTGATAATACATTCCGCTCCCATTAAGCGGGTAGCGCTGATGGTTTTTAACAGGTGCTGCGCCACCAGCGAATCTACGGCAGGTACGCCGGAAATATCCAATATGGCTATGCTGCTGCCGGTTACCACTATTTCCTGCAGCAGGTTTTCCATTACCACCTGTGTACGGGAGCTGTCTAGCGTACCAATGATAGGCAGGGCCAGTATACCGTCCCATACGCGTATCACCGGCGTAGATATCTCAGTTATTTCATCGGTTTGCCGCAAAATCACTTCTTCACGCCCTTTGATAAAGGTTTCAAAAGTGGTTACGCCAAAACTGTCTATCAGCTTGTTGATTTTTATAATGACGGCGGCAAGCTGCACCGGGTCGGCCTTCAGCTCTTCCTGCAGCAGTTGTGTTAATGCATCTTTCAGACTGAATATATACAGGCCGGTTTCCCTGGGAGAAAAACCCTGGCGGGCCCTGGAAATGGAAATGCCCGAAAGTATTTCCACCACATTGTCAAAATCGGCAGAATTCGCTTCTGCCAGGTTCTTTTCATTGAGCGCTTTTACCAGGGCGTCCAGCAGCTCTTCCGACTGGGTACGCAGCTCTTCATTGCTCATGAGATCTTCCCGCAGACTTTCATCGGCAAGCTGGTTTTTCATCCATTGTTCTAAGATCTGTTTCTTTTTTTTCTGGAATACCTTGGAGATGTCAATTTTCATATTTCTGAATTAAGATGCATAAATATTATGATGAACGCTTGATACAAAAACAAAACTTTATAAGGCCGGCACCGGCGGGCTGTTAAGGGGCATATAAATGCATGATATTAAAACGCCAGGGAGTATTGTGTAAATTGTTGTAGAACTGACACTACATCTCGTGCTAAGGCTGAACGAATGTCCGGAAAATTTATAGTATTTACAAAAGGGCTGGAAAAAATTCTGGGGCGCATTCTAAGGCTGAGTGCGGTATTGGGGCAGGTAGTATGGAGAGGCGGCGGGGATGCCGCCTCTCCTGTTGTTATATTATTGCTTTACTCTTTTACTACACTGTTGAGGAACTCCTCTATATTCGTATAGCCGTCGTTGTTACGATCTGCTGCCGCGTCGGCCGCACTCCTGGGGTTCAGGTGGTGTTTTGTTTCCCAACTGTCCGGCATACCGTCATTATCGGAATCCTTGTAAGGCGTGCCCTTATACTCGGGGTAGCCGCCTACCTGGTCAGGGTGGGTAATAATGCCCTGCTTATAAGAGTCGGCCGGCAGGCGCCATTTAATAAACTTACTGGACACATCCGGTCCGGCGCCGGTATAAAAGATCTTGCCGGTCTTCACCTGCCTGGCTATACGTTTATCTACCGCATCCCTTTTAGGCAGGGTGGCGCCCGCATGCTCCAGCACATAGCCGTAAGCATCTTTTGCGCTCATAATGGGAAACTTAGCCATCGGGAACGGCTCATTTACCCGGATGTCTTTTGTGTACGGCCCGGCATCCGGCATATCGCCTATTTGCACACCGCCGGCCCAGTTATCTTTTGTTACGGTTTCATTGCCTTCCACAATATTGCCGGCTACATAAGCCTTGCCGTAATGGTTGGGATCTGTTTTATCCCGGTTGCCTTCGGGCTTTAATATGCGGTGGCCGATGGGTTTATCCAGCGGTGTAATGGGCCCGGGTTTATAATAGTTATTGATGAAATTGAACAGGGAACGGTGATCCCCGCCGTCGGCGCTGCGGTTCCACCAGTTGAATATTACGTTGTTCACAAAGCCAAAATCGCCGTACATACCAACAGAGGGGTTGCGGCTGATGTTGCTGCACCACAGGTTACGCATAAAGGTGCTGTTTAAACCGCCTATAGTGCTGCCAAAGGCATGGTTATAGGTGTCCAGCGCTTCGGAGAAAATAGAGTTCTGGATAGTAACGTTCACCGTAGGTAGCTTCTCCGGTTTGGAGCCATCGCCTTTGTCATATACGTGGCGGTACATCGACATATTTTCATCCAGCCCCCAGCTGGCAGATACATGGTCAATAATAATATTGCCCACGCCATTGCCGCCCAATGCATCATCACGGCGGGTAACTTCTGTGGCGCCGCGGCGGAAACGCATGTAACGGATCACCACATCATGCGTATCAATCCATACCGACTCGCCGGCTACGCACACCCCATCGCCGGGCGCTGTTTGTCCGGCAATGGTAATGTACGGCGCTCTTATGCTGATAGGACTTTTCAGGTGGATAATGCCGGCCACATTAAACACAACTGTGCGCGCACCGCCTTGTTCACAGGCTTCCCGCAGGGTACCGGGACCGCTGTCGGCCAGGCTGGTTACCACGTACACTTTTCCGCCACGGCCGCCAAAACTGTATGCGCCGCCGCCCTGCGCGCCGGGAAACGCAGGTATTTTAGCCTGCGGCAGGTCTTCGGGCTTTTGCGCCCAGGGAATGTAAGGCTTGCCCTTTTTAGCTTCTGCGGCTATAATGGGCCATGCCTTTGCCCAGGCCTCATCAGACCGTTTCTTATACTGCGCCATTACTGCTTCGGCGGAGTCCTCCATGGACCGCGGAATTACAGGGTACTGCGCTTTTGCTGTAGAAACGCAGCCTGCCACCAGTGCCCCGGTGATCAGTTGAAAAAAAAACTTCTTCATGTCAGGTATCATTATTTATTATTTTAATAGCCTTCGTTCTGTTGAAACTCGCTTTTATTGGTTACAGCATCCAGCTGGGCCTGCGGTATGGGGCGCAGGTCGTGAAAAGGCTGTATGTAAGCGCCGGCATCGGGGTTGTGGTCCCTTACCCTTTCTACCAGCTTGCCGGTACGCTTCAGATCAAACCAGCGCAGCTGCTCGCCGGCCAGCTCGCGCGCCCTTTCATCCAGTATAAAATCAATATTGATGCTGGAGGGCGCTACTTCCATTGCAGCTTCTTTGCCGGGCAGCGCTGCTCTTTTGCGGATGGCGTTCACGTACAGGGCTGCAGAGTCCAGGCGGCCCAATTTCATTTGCGCTTCGGCCGTAATGAGGTACATTTCCGCCAGCCGTATCAGGAAAACATTCCGTGCGCTTTGCGTTTCCCCATCTGCAGGGCGGGTAGGATCTTCAAACTTGCGCAGGGAAATGTAGTGAAAGCGGTCTTTAGGTGCGCCGGTGGTATTATACACATCATCCCGGTCGTAGGTTTTATAACGGTAACGGGTAGTGTAATGCTGCTGGTAATCGTCTATGGAATATTTGCTTATAAATACGGCAGTGTCGCCCACGGCAAATTTGTTTTGTCCCAACAGGGGCGCCAGCGCCGGGTTTTGCGCCACTTCTTCCTGCGACCACTTTGGTATGCTGGCAGCGTTATTGCATATCCACGCCTGTTTAAAGGAGGCGCTGAAGCGTGCATCGTTGTTTTCATTAAACAGGTCCAGCAGGAAACGGGTAGGCATCCAGCGGGCATTGGCCAGGCCGTTGGCAAGGTCGCGCTGCATACCCGGCAGGTTAATGTAATCCATAATATACATGCTGTGGCTTACATTGCTGCCGCCGTTCAGCGCCAGGTTGGTGGAGTAGTTGAGGGCCCACACGATCTCGGCGTTCTTTTCGTTCTCCATTTTCCACAGGTCTGCATACTTAGGCAGCAGTGAAAAACCATAGTTTTCAATCACGCTGCGGGCGTAATTGCTGGCTGCCTGGTTGTTGCCGCGCACCAGGTTTAACCGGGCCAGGAATGCCTCTGCCACCGGTTTGGTAGCACGGCCGTAATCGCTGGTGGTATTGGGCAGGTTGGCCGCTGCAAACTGTACATCGGCAAATATCTGCTCATAAATTTTATCTACCGGCGTGCGGTTGGCCTCTGTAACCATTGACTCTGTAGGCTCCAGCGTAAAATTTACCGGGCCAAACGCTTCTGCAAGATGGTAATAATACCAGGCGCGCATAAACCGCAGCTCCCCTTCCAGCACTGGTTTGCGGCTTTCGGATAAACCTGCGTTGTTAATATATTTCAGCGCCGTGTTACACAGGTTAATGGCGGCGTAGCAGGGTACCCACAGGTTGGTGTTTACCCACAGGTTATCCGATATAAGCCCCTGGTAAGTAGTAAGCGGTGTGTTGGGAAAAATGCCGTTCACACCTGTATTGCCGTTATAGGCGGCATTGGTCCAGATGTCGGTGCCGGCTTCCAGCAGCGCATGGCCTTCCTCTTTCCCGTACATGCTGCGGTTATAAGTGTAGGTGGCGGTTACTGCCGCTTCAAAACCTTCCGGCGTTTTAAACAGGCTTTCTACGGTGGCGCCGCCCGGGTTATATTCTTCCAGTTGTTTTTTACACGATACAGTGGCTGCTGCCATTAGTACCAGTAACAATATTTCATTTATATGCGGTTTCATATTATTTGCATTTAGTGGTTTAGAAAGCAACATTCAGCCCGGCCACAAACAGTTTGTTCAGCGGCTGGTCAACAATTCCTTCACTCTCCGGATCAAAGTCCTTGTTGTTCTTTGAGTAGAACCACAGGTTTTTGCCAGATACATATATCCTTACGCTTTCAATTCCGGCCCTGCGGGTAAATGATTTAGGCACGGTGTAGCCCAGCGTTACATTGCGCAGCTTTACATAGGAGTTTTCAAACTCTGTAAGCGTGGTTACGTAAGAAGAGCTGCGTGTGGCATTAGGACGCGGGTACGCATTGGTAGGATTTTCCGGCGTCCAGTAATCCACGGCTGAACCGTTCTGCGCGCCGTTCCGGTAATACTTCGCATAGTAGTCAGAGCTCATCCACTGCCCTATACGGGCAATGAATAAAATGTTCAGGTCAAAATTTTTGTAGCTGAAATCATTGCTGAAACCCCCGGTCCATTTAGGTACCCGGGTACCGATAATGGTGCGGTCTGCTGCCGTGATCTTACCGTCGGGCTTACCATCAGGCCCTGAAATGTCGGCTATTTTAATGTCGCCGGGCAGCGCCTGGTACTTGGCGGCTTCTGCTTCCTCACCTGTTTGCCAGATGCCCAGCTTCATATAGTCGTAATAGATGGTGGGCGACTGGCCCAGTATCAGCGACTTACGGTAATCATTATCTATTACATTGCCGTTGGGCAGCTCTGTTATCCTTTCTTTGTTGCGGGCGTAGGTAATGGTAGAGGTCCAGCGGAAAGCCTTGCCCGTGATGTTGTTGCTGGTAAGACTTACTTCCACACCTTTGTTGCTGGTTTTGCCCACATTACGGTTAATGGTAGATACGCCGGTGGAGCCGGGCAGCGTGTACGGGAAAATAAGATTGTAGGTGCGTGCATTATAATAATCTACCGTACCGCTGATCCTGTCTTTTATAATACTAAAGTCAACGCCTATATCGGTGGTGGCGGTCAGTTCCCACTTCAGGTCATTGTTGCCGATGGTAGGATTGATGCCGTATGCCGGTGCGGGGTTAGACTCGTCGTATGAGAACTGTATCTGCGTTAGCGAGTTTTGCGTGGCATAAGCGGCAATAACATCATTACCAGAAATGCCGTAGCTGGCCCTTATTTTAAGATCGCTGAAAATATGCTGTTTGTTCATGAACGGCTCATCGCTCAAACGCCAGGCTGCCGCTACAGACGGGAAGAATGCCCATTTATGCCCTTCGCCCAGCTTGGAAGATCCGTCGCTGCGCCCTGTAAGCGTTAACAGGTACCGGCCCATGTAGCTGTAGTTAATACGGCCGGTAAAAGATACCAGCGTGTTTTTGCCATAATTGCTGCCATATACCGGGAACTGGTTGGCGCCGGCCAGGTTGTACCAGGTTTGTGAGGGGAACAGCTGGTTCTTGCCCACGGTATAGCTGCCTGTACCTACGGTTTCAATATAGCTGGTTACGCCGGTGAACACAAAGGAATGCTTTTTCACATCTTT
>NZ_DASTRI010000059.1:0-21133 GCF_035761305.1 Chitinophaga sp.
AAGAGATATTTTTCCCTTTATCCTGTTCTCCAAAATATTACAACGTCAGATATCCTTCACTCAATAAAAAATATATAGCCCGCCAAAGCGGGCCATATATTTTTTTGTTTCTCATGGGGCCTGACCTTTTTGGTCAGCCCCATTTTATCCCAAAATCATATCTGGAAATTTAAGTAAATATTTTAGCAGATTTTAGTGCCTGCTACCCTTTAAATAAACACTCATACTCATGGCAGCTTTCTCTGTAAAACCGGATGCAAACGGCCAATCTTCCAAGATTGAGATGAGATTGCCTGTAATAATTTTCCAGGATGATCAGCAATATTTTATTGCCCATATCCCGGTTTTAGACCTCTCGGGGTACGGCATGACGGCAGCCGAAGCCAAGGACTCCCTGGATGTTGCGCTGAAAGACTACCTGGATTATGCAATCAGTAATAATACATTGCATGATGACCTGGTTGCCCATGGCTTCCTCTTCAATAAAAAAGCGCATACTATCAATCCACCGGACCTTTTTAAGGTTCCATGGGTGTGTTTGTCAACCATCGCAAGGCGGCTCCAGACATGAGAAATGGGCTAAACCAGGCCTTTTAAGACCAGTTACTTTGCAGACGCACATTAGCCCCGTTCCTGAATTTATAGTCAAAAACTCTTTGCGAAATTTGGGATTAAGTAAAAAGGATAATGAGGCATACCTGGCCGATAAGAAGGGGATAGCAATGCGGAAAGGGAAAGGGAAGTAAAAACACTATTCAGCCTGCTGCAAAGACTTAGCCCGCATTTCTCCACTTAACAATCCGGACTGTAATGTATATCAAATGCATCAATCAAAAATTAAAAAGAACGGATAAGCAGCTACAACACATAGCCACTTACCCGTTCTTTTATCTGGTTCCCGTTATTTCTGCTGCCGCAGCCAGCCCGCCATTTCCTCCTGCATACTTTCACTAAAGCGGTTATAATCATCCGGTGTTTTAAAAGTCAGCTGTTTATTGGCCTGCATTGCCGGCGCAACCAGCTGCTTTACCGCTGCTACGGGATGATGCCGGTCCCTTTCAGGAGCCAGGATCAGTAAAGGCCGGGAGCCGATACAACGCAGCACATCATCAAAATCGACCGGTATATTTTTCTCCTGCCCTACATAAAAGCCCAGCCGTGGAATAAGGCCGTGCAGGTGTGAATAATGGCGGATGCCTTCAGTCGAAGTATCTGCTGACCGCAACGAGCCAAAAGCAGCGGCTACGGCAACGCCTTTTACCCTGCTGTCCAGGGCCGCGGTAAACAGCGCCACGGTTCCACCCAGCGCATACCCCGAGAGGTAAATATGAGCTGTGTCAATAAACGGCATCCGCGTACAGGCATCCCCGATAAGGGCCTTTGTATCAGCCACCATTTTACCCATCAGCGACCAGTGGGGATAACGCCCGTAAAAACGGCCGGCTTCCTCTATACGCGTGCCAAAGCCCACCATATCAAAGGTTAGCACGGCATAGCCCTGCTCTGTAAAACGCCGGATCACAGGTGCAATTCTCCTGTAGCTGCCCGTTGCATAGGAATACTCATGCAAGAAAATCACCAGGGGCAGCCTGCTGCTTACTGAATCGTGCGTTACAGCTGCGGAGGGAAAATAGAGATTGCCATACAGGTTATCTCCCAGGCCATTATACGGGCCTACGACCATTTCACGCACGCTTTCAGGCAGCACCGGCTTTTCAATTACTTCCGACAGGTAATCATTGCCATATGTGCTGTTCCTGCGCAATAAAGGAGAAAGTGGACTTATTGCCGGCGTGCCCGGCGGCTCATTGCCCAGCAGCCATTGCAGGCGTTCGCGGACAGCGCCCGCAGGAAGCGGCGTGTGTGCATTCGCCACCGGGAATTTTGCAGCCGCTGTATTTTCTCCGCTCAGCTGTTTCCATTTTTCAAATGAATAATCATGGTACAACCTGTTTTCAGGATGCCAGTTGGTACGATGGAAAATGTAATCGAAGAAATCAATAAAGTCCTCTGCATTCCTGGCAGCATGCTGATGGCGGCCGCGGCGCAGCAAAATGGCCACGTTATTATCTGCCCCCAAAAAATGATATGCTTTTGATACCGACCGGTAAGACTGGGTAATACCCCAGTCATTACCCTGCCCTTCCGTAAGCGCAGATACCATCATCAACCCTCTTGGCGCTATCAACGACATCAGCAGGTTCTGATCTACCGGCAGCTTTTGCTCACAACCACTGAACAGCCGCAGCCGGGCATTGAACCAGTGCGGGAAATTGCGGGTAATTTCTTCCAGGGACTCCGAATCAAAACGCTCGTCGGAATAGCGGAAAGTGCTTTCGCCACCCGTGCCGCCGCTGCTGGTTACTACCGCTTTAATACGCTCGTCAAAAGCAGCGGCCATCAGCGATTGCTTACCGTTACGGGAATGGCCGGTTAGGGCAATGCGGGCAGTGTCTACTTCCGGCAGCTTCACCAGGTAATCCACTACCCGCGAAGCGCCCCAGGCGCGCTTCATTAAAGTGGCAAAGTCATACCCGGGAAATACCTGGTCATAGTTACGGGTATCGTCTTTACTATCCGCGCCGGCATAAATACAGCCAATATATCCCCGGCGCACTGCAATTTGCGCCCAGCCACGATGGTTCCACTGCGTCATAAATACGGGCAGTGGTTTGGATGCCGGGGGTATCATCAGCTCCAGCGTCATTTTTGCTTTATGGCCCGGGCCAAAATACAATTCCACCGTACGCACCTTCACCTGCTGCGTTACTGTTTCTGCTATCACCTTCACCTGCATATTATCAGGCGGGGGCGGCACTGTGCCTGATACCCAGTGCTGGTATTGCTTCCTGATCTCATTACGCCGCTGCTGCCATTGCTCACGGGTGGTTACCGGTATGCGCTTCCCGCCTTCATCCAGCAGCAGTGGTTCCGGCAGCAAAGGAATATCCGGCAACCTGGCTATAACAGCCTTGTCGTCAGGAGCTGTTTGCGCCTGCACATTATTCCGGATGCCGGCAAAAGCAGCCAACAGCAATCCTATTGTTAAACATCTTTTCATAAATCCAGTTTTTTGTGTCAGACAGGGATGCTGCTAGAATGCAGGATAACCCGGGTTTTGTACAAGCGACTTATTTACATTCCATGCGCCCAAAGGTATGGGCAGTAAAATGGGCCGCTCTTTCAGCCAGGGCTTGGAATCCACGTCTATTTTACTGAAATCGGCGCGGTGCTCGCGGATAAAATCAATAAAACGGTCGCGGCGGTTAAGGTCAGAGAAAGCGCCGGCAGGCTCCCATACAAATTCCATCCGGCGTTCAGCGTAAATGGCGTCCAGGGTTTGATCTTTGTTAAGCGTAAGCGGTTTGGCCTCCAGCCCTGCACGGTCCCTTATCCTGTTAACGATCTTCATGGCATCTTCTGAGCGGCCTTTTTCATTCAATGCTTCGGCATAGTTCAGCAGCACTTCGGGATAACGGACAATGGGCGTGTTAATGCCGGAACCTACCAGCGAAGCCTTTTGCCAGTATTTGGTTACAATGTAGCCTGTTTTCGTATAACCATTGGGGAAAGTAAGCGGCATTACAAAATCTGTCATTTCCTGGTGATGCTCACCGGGGCCGATGATAACGCCCCAATAGCGCTGGTCTTTTATTCTCCCGTTCTGGTCCCTTTCAAAAGCATTGATCCAGTTTGTTTGCGGCACAAAGTTGCTGTTTGCGCCACGGCCAATGAACTGCGACGAAGCGCCCCTGGGCGCTGACCTTACATCCAGCCCGTTGCCTTCAATGCCGTTACTGAGAGAGCTGTATTGTGTAGAAAAAACAATCTCTTTATTATTTTCATTGGTTTCCAGGAATACGCTCCTGAAGTCGGGCAGCAGATCATATACGTTCAAATTCACTACGGCTTCGCCGGCCGTAAGTGCGGCGTCCCAGTTCTTGCGCCACAGGTATACTTTTGCCAGGTAGGCCAGGGCAGCGCCTTTGGTGGCCCGGCCCAGGTCTGCGGCGTTCGGCCATACTGCCGGCAAAACATCTGCGGCTTCTTTCAGGTCTGCTTCTACCTGGTTCCATACCTGGTCGGCAGTGGCCCGGGGAATATCCAGCTTGGATGATGCATTCAGCTCTTCGGTAACCAGCGGCACGCCGCCAAAGTAGTTCACCAGCTTATAATAATAAATAGCGCGCAGGAACTTTGCCTGGGCAACTATCTGCGCTTTTACTGTTGCATCCAAATCTTCCATGGCCCCTACCCTGCCGATAACCACGTTTGCCCGCGCTACTCCCTGGTACAGGCCAGTGTACATTTGACCGATATAAAGGTTGTTAGACGGTAGTGTGAGCATTTCCAGCTGTACGCGGGGCGTGTTCTGATCCTGCTCATACAGGTCGCCACTCATGGTCCATTCAATATTGGCGGCATCCACCACGTTGCCAAAGGTAGATTCATCCTGCAGCTGCGCATACGCGCCTATGAGCGCGGATTGCGCATCGCCTTCGGTTTTAAAGAAAGTGGCATCGGTAAGCACATCGCTTGGCGTAACCGTCAGAAAATTTTTACCGCAGGAAGCGGTGCTTAAAAGAAAGGCGGAAAGAAATATATTTTTAATGAATTGCTTCATAACTGTTGATTTAATGGTAAACTTTAGAAACCTACATTTACGCCTGCCGTGAAAGTACGGGGCTGCGGGAACACGCCGGTATCAATACCTGCGCTAAGCGGGTCTATACTGCCTACTTCCGGGTCAAAACCGGAGTATTTTGTTATGGTAAACAGGTTTTGTGCGCTCACATATACCCGGATGCTTTTAAACATGCTTTTACCGATAATACCGGCAGGAAGGTTATAGCCCAGCACAATGTTGCGCAGCCGCAGGTAATCGCCGTCTTCCACGAAAAAGGAGGAAGCATTCACATAATTCCCGTTAGCGTCGGTATATTTCAGTCCCGGCTGGTCATTGATGCCGCTGCCAGGCGTCCAGTGGTTCAGTACATCTTTTACGCCGTTTACAATACCATTGCCGTTAAAATACTTCATGGGATAGTTGGAAACCTTATTGGCGTGATAGATCTGGTTGCCGGCTACACCCTGGAACATTACATTCAGGTCAAAACCTTTGCAGGCAAGGTTCAGGTTAAGGCCATAGGTAAAGTCGGGCCAGGGTTTGCCTATCATCACCTTATCTTCATCTGTAAGCATCTTATCGCCGTTTACATCCCGGTAGCGGAAGTCACCGGCAATGGCGTTGGGCTGAAAATTTTTATCTACTTCTTCATCGGTCTGGTACACGCCGTCTACAATATATCCCCTGTAGTAGCCTATGGGGCGGCCTTTTTCGGTATATGTCATGGTCATGCTGGTACCGGGTAGGTTGGGTCCAACAATCGGCTGGCCTACTCCCAAACTCTTTACCACATTGCTCAACGTGGCAATGTTGGCGCTTACGTCAAAATGCAGCGCGCCTATGTTATCGCGGAAACCCAGTAATAATTCCAGGCCTTTGTTTTGCACACTGCCGCCGTTAACGGTAGGCGCGTTCTGAAAACCGGCTTCCAGCGAAATGGGCAGGCTGATGAGCATGTCCTTTGTATTTTTTATAAAATAGTCTGCCGTGAGATAAAGCCTTTCATTCAGTAAAGAAGCGTCCAGGCCAATATCGGTTTGCTCGGTGGTTTCCCATTTCAGGTCGGGGTTGCCGGGCCGGGTCATGGTGGAACCTATAATAATGGCCTGGCCGCCGGGGCCTAACACATAGTTATCTGCATTGGCGCCGCTCCTGATGGTGCTCAGGTAACCAAAGGCAGGAATGGCGTCGTTACCCAGCTGGCCCCAGCTGCCGCGCAGCTTCAGGTCATTCAGCACGCCGCGGAACGGTTCCATGAAAGCTTCTTCAGAGATACGCCAGCCCGCAGATATGGCGGAGAAATTGCCCCATTTATTGTTAGGTCCGAAATTGGAAGAGCCATCCCGTCGGAAACTGGCGGAAAGCAGGTATTTGCCCTGGTAAGAATAATTCAAACGGCCCAGGTAAGACGCTAATGTGGAATAGGCATTGGTGCCGCTGGCGGTGCGCAGGCTTACATCGCTGCCGTTTATTACCTGCAGCGCCTCATTCTGGTAGCCCGTGCCGGTGCCGGAAAGCCAGTTGGTCCTGATCGTTTGCGCTGTTTGACCTATTACGCCTGAAATGGTATGATCGCCGAAAGACCGGGTGTATGATAATGTATTTTCAATCAGTCGCGTTTGCCGCTGGTCGTACCGCTCGGTTAAAGTAGCCTGCGGATGAATGTAAAACCCTCTTTCCACTTTGCCTTCCCAGTTGTATATGCGGTTGTTGTAGGCGTCAACACCAATGCTGGTTCTCAGCTTGAGGTTCTTTACAATTTCATATTCGCCGAAAACATTCCCATATATCCTGAAGTTCCGCAACTGGTTATCAACAGAAGCGGCTTTCAGCAGCGGGTTATCGCCATCTTTGGTGTAATAGCCGCCGGGGCCAAAGAAAGCGGAGTCTTTGTTCAGTGTTGGAAAGAATTGCTGCGCAAGATTAAAGATGCCGCCCTGCATAGCATCTGTGTTTTGCCCCTGCGATTCTGTAGCGGCAAACGCCAGCGAACCGCCAAAGCTGAACTTATCATTGGCTTTCATATCAACTGTCAGCCGGCCGGTGTAACGCTTATAGGAAGTGGCGATAATAGTTCCGTCCTGGTCCGAATAGCCCAGCGACATTCTTGCGCGCACTTTTTGCGTTCCCCCGGAAAAGCTCAGGTCATAATTCTGTATGGGCGCTGTCCGGAATATTTCCCCGATCATATCCGTACCTTCTCCCAATGCCTCCGGGTTGGACCATTCCGGGTTAGGCGCCAGGCCTGAATTAGTGTACAGCTCATTGGCCATGGTGGCAAATTCCCGCGCATTGAGGAATGCCGGCTTTTTCCAGAGCTGGGAAAAACCCGTATATGCATTTAAGTTAACCCCAACCGTACCTTCCTTACCGCGCTTGGTGGTGATCAGGATTACGCCGTTGGCCGCACGGGAGCCGTAAATAGCGGCGGCAGCAGCATCTTTCAGCACTTCAACGGATTCAATATCATTCGGGTTAATGATAGACATCCCATCTACCCGGTAAGAGCTGGAAGGGATAGACATACCATCGCCGTTAATGGGGAAACCATCCACCACATACAACGGCTGGTTACCGCCGGTAGTGCCAATGCCCCGGATGCGCACAGAAGCTGCGGCGCCGGGCGCGCCGCCGGTTTGTGAAATGAATACGCCGGGCACTTTACCTTCCAGCGCCGTGGTGAAGCTGGTAGACGGGGTTTTAAGCAGCTCTTCTGACTTAACAGAGGCAATGGCGCCGGTGAGGTCCCGCTTACGCTCCGTACCATAGCCAATTACCACTACCTGGTTTAAACCGGTATTGGTGGCTGCCAGCGCAATATTTAACGGAGCGCCTTTTGTTACGGTTACCTCCTGCCTGCTATAGCCCAGGTAAGAAATAATCAGCACCGCATTTTCCGGTACGTTAATATGGAACTTACCGTCGCTGTTGGTTGTGGTACCGCTGCTGCTGCCTTTTACCTGTATGGTAACGCCTACCAGCGGGGCGCCGTTGGCAGCATCTGTTACCAGGCCCTCTACAGGAAAGTCTTTTTCTTCCTCAGGGGCCGGCGGTTGTATAATGCTATTATGAACAGCGCGGATGAAGATTGTTTTACCCAGTATGGTGTATTGCAAGGGCTGGCCTTTCAACACTTCGTTCAACGCGGCTTTCAGCGGAACATCCTTTATAGAAAGGCTTACTGCGCTCACCTTACCAATATCCACGTTGTTATAGAAAAAGGCATAGCCGGTTTGCTGCTCAATGGCGGAAAAGATCTTCTCTAACGGGATATTTTTACCAGATAGCGATACCTGTTGCGAATATCCTGTGGCATGTACGGCCAGACTTAATGTGATAAGAACAACTGTTAACTTCATAGTGAGCAGGAGTTGCCGGAAAGTTCCGGGCAGCGGGAACTTCCTTTTACGTCTGTAAAAAAAATACATACTTTTGCAGTGTTTGGTTAGTTAATAAATTGCCGTTCCGGGCATTGTTTATCAGGCTGACCTAACGCTTGCCGGGAATGTTAGCGCATTCCCGGTGCTATTTAGGCCACCGTCCCCTTTTTAATCGTAAACGTGGTTTTAAGGAAGTATCACTACTTCCCGGTTGTCTGTAATTGTAAAACGTGCTTTAGTGAGTGCCAGGCCATTCAGTACCTGCGTCAGCGTGAGGCTGCGGTCTATTTTGCCTGAAAACTGCTGGTTGTTATTTACATTTGGTTGATAAATTACTTCTACGTCGTACCACCGGGCAATTTCGCGCATAACGGTTTTCAGGTTATCATCCCTGAATACAAAAAAGCCGTTCTTCCAGGCCATTACATCCGCTACATTGATGTTCCTTGCTACGGCAATATCTCCCTTTTCGTTTACCTGCGCCTGCTCTCCCGGCTTCAGAATGGTATTACCGACTTTTACCGCCCCTTCCAGCAGGGTTGTTTTCATAACTGGTTCATCGGCATAGGCTTTAATATTGAAATTCGTTCCAAGGTCTTCTATCAGC
The DNA here is from genome assembly GCF_035761305.1 of Chitinophaga sp. GTDB lineage: Bacteria > Bacteroidota > Bacteroidia > Chitinophagales > Chitinophagaceae > Chitinophaga. The sequence goes on from NZ_DASTRI010000059.1 coordinate 8,615, forward strand.
TGGTTGCCGGCCTGTATTCTGAAAGGTCTTTTACTGTCATGCTTCACCTCAAAATAGGCTTCGCCGGTTAGTATCACTTTTCTTTCTTTCCCGGTAAAAGCCACCGGGTAACGCAGGGAAGTGCCGGTATTCAACCAAACCGCTGTGCCATCGGGCAGCACCAGCCGGTACTGTACGCCCCGGGGAGTGGTAAGGGTGTTAAAGCTTACCTCTTTGCCCGTGCTGCTGTTTTCATACAGCAGTTGTCCCTTTTGCTGCCGTATGGCTGTATTGCCCTGCCGCAGCACCTGGTGGCCGGCCGTGTCCAGCGTAACGGTGGAACCGTCGGCCAGGGTAAGCACAGGCATGCCTGCAACCGGCTTTATATCCGCAGGATCATTTTTTGGGGCTTCCGCCACCCTTGCCACCGGCGGCTTTTGCGGCGGGCGGTTAAAGTACGCGATACCGGAAAGCACCAGCACCAGTACTGCGGCCGCCCAGCCCCAGTAGCGGGCAATTATGCTGCGTACCGGCCGTACCGCCTTTATTTCCGCCTCTTCAGCCGCATATATTTTATACAGCAGCTCCTGCCATTTTACGGTGCTTACATCGTCCATACCTTCTTCCACATCATACACTTCGGTTATGAACTGCTGCAGCAACCCGTCATACCGGCCGGAACGGACCATCTCCGCCAGCTCCAGCCAGTCATTGTTATCCGCCTCACCGGCGACATAACGGTCCATTAATATTTTAAACCTTTCTTTATTCATACGGGCGTTACGGTGTGGAATGCCCCGTTTATAACAAAGACGTTTGAAGCAGGGGTTGGTACGGGTGATGCAGAAAATATTTTTTGGGGGGGACGGCAGAAAATTCAGGAATGCTGGAAAACGGCCACCAGCAATGGTACTGTAAGGATGCTTACGGCATGTGCGTTCAAATGGGTTCTGATACGCTGCAATGCGGCGGTGAGATGGCCTTTGGCCGTGCTTTTGGAGATGGAAAGCTTTTGGGAGATTTCATCCATGGATAACCCCTGGACGCGCACCATTTCATAAACCTGCCTTTGCCTTAACGGCAGCTGGTCTATGGCATGCTGCAATAGTTTACAGGCAAGGGAGGTACGTATGCGGTGGTCGGTGTCGTTGATAACCGGTTCTGCGCCGTTCATGCTCATGCGGTAGGTGATTTCATGCACCTTTTTCCTGAACCGGTCAAATACCAGGTTCCTGGTGATGGCGCCGATAAAGCCATGCAGGTTGGTTACCGGCTCCATTTCATGCCTTTTCAGCCATAATTTCAGGAAAACATCCTGCACCACCTCTTCCGCGGCCGGTACATCCTTCAGCAATTTCATGGCAGTTCCCAGCACTTTTGGCCGGTAATGATCAAAAATGACAGCAAATGCATATTCACTATCCCGGGACAGCAACGTTAACAGCTCTTTTTCATTATCAAGGTTGCTACTCATTTCATTTTATTACGCTTTTCAGACCTTTTACAAATATCCCAGCTGGCATTACAGACTAAAAATAATTAAATAGCTGAAAATCCAATAACAGCAGCTTTTCTTATCTTCGCAGGATTTTTCAAATATTTTCTGAACAGATGTCAATATACCTGATTCCCTTTATTTCGGCTTTTATAGGATGGTTTACCAACTGGATTGCTATTAAAATGCTGTTCCATCCCCGGGAGCCCAAAAAGATACTCTTTATGACCATACAGGGTATTTTTCCCAAACGGCAACGGCAGTTTGCTGAAAAGCTGGGCAGGCTGGTAGCTTCAGAGCTGCTGTCTTTTGACGACATCCGCGCCAAGCTTACCGATCCTGAGAAGATCAAAAATATTATTCCCCTGGTAGAGGATCACCTGGAGCATTTCCTGCGCAAAAAGCTGCCCGACGCCATGCCCGTACTTGCCATGTTTATTGGCGACAGCACCATTAAGCAGATTAAAGATGTGCTGATAAAAGAGCTGGACAGCCTGTTTCCCATTATGATAGACCGTTATCTCGAAAACACCCGGGAAGAGCTGGACCTGGAAAAAATTGTTACTGAAAAAGTGGCCGGCTTTTCTTCCGACAAGCTGGAGCAGATACTGCAGGGTATTATGTCGCGCGAGTTCCGTTTTGTAGAGATCATCGGCGGGGTGCTGGGCTTTCTGATAGGGCTGCTGCAGCTGTTGATGGCATAATGAACTGTTAATTACTGTTAAGACCTTTTACCGTCATTTTTCCTGGTTTCCCCCGCTAAAATATCCCATTCGTCATATTCGCCCATAAGGCGTATGATTTACAGATAATTTTGTGCCTGCATTAACCCGATTTATCAATGAAACAATGGTACATTTTACTGGCCGCGGTTCTGCTGGGGCATGCGGCCTTATATGCCCAAATACCGGTGATGCCGGCAACAGGCGGTAAGCCTGGTACAGGCCGCCCCGGCGCAGGCGGACAACGGCAGCTGCCGCAGATAGGCCATCTTTACGGCAAGCTGGTAGACGCCGATACTAAAAAGCCGGTTGCTTATGCGGCAGTGGCGCTGCTAAAGCTGCGCGACTCCAGCGTGGTAACCGGGATGCTCACCAAAGACAACGGCGAGTTTAACTTTGAGAACCTGCCCTTTGGCACCTTTAATATGCGCATCACCTTTATGGGTTATGGCACGCTGTATAAAAGAGTGTCTATCAGCCCGCAAACTATTGACCAGGACCTGGGCAACCTGAAGCTGAAACCCAACACCAAGCTGCTGAGCACCGTGGAGGTAACCGGCCAGAAAAGCGCCTTTACCATGGGCATTGATAAAAAAGTGTTTAATGTAGACCGTAACCTGGTAAGCGTAGGCGGCACTGCACAGGATGTGCTGAAGAACGTGCCGGCCGTGAATGTGGATATTGACGGTAACGTAACCGTACGCAACGCCTCTCCCACTATTTTTGTAGACGGCAAACCCTCTACCCTTACGCTGGACCAGATACCGGCCGACGCTATTGAAAGCGTGGAGCTGATCACCAACCCCTCTGCCAAATATGACGCCGAAGGTATGTCGGGCATACTGAACATTGTGCTGAAAAAGAACAAGCGTGCAGGCATTAACGGTATGGTGAACGCGGGTATTGGCACCGGCAATAAATACAACGGCGGCGGCAATATTAACGTTCGCCAGGGCAAGGTGAACGTATTTGCCAATTACATGATCAACTCCAACCGCAACTGGGGCAAGGGCACTACCGACCGTACCAACTTCCTGAACGGCGACACCAGCCTCCTGCACCAGGAAAGCAACAGCCGCAGCACGCCGCTGTTCCAGTTTGGCCGTATTGGGCTGGACTACTACCTGGACAACCGCAATACTATTTCCATATCGCAGAACATTGTTGACGGTAATTTCAAGAACTATGAGGACCTGCGCAGCACCTTTAACCAGGGCGACTCCCTGGGCAGCCGCATTACCAACAACAAGTTCGGGTTCCGCAACTACACCACCCAGCTGGGCTTCAAGCACACCTTTGCGGAGCCTAACCGGGAATGGACGGCCGACTTTACCTACAATACCAGCAAAAACAACCGCAACGGCGATTTTAATACCCAGCCGCTTACGCCGGCCGGTGACCCTACCGGCAAGGCCGCGCTGCAAACCAACCATTCCGACGGTAAAACCACGTACATCGTGATGCAAACCGATTATACAGATCCCATTGGTAAAACCGGTAAGCTGGAGCTGGGCCTGAAAGGCACCATCCGCAATTACAACAGCATTTATAATGTATATGACCAGGACACTACCACCGGGCAATACATTTATAACAACCTGCTTTCAAACGATTATAAGTACAAAGAGCAGATATATGCCGGCTATGTAAACTACTCCGGCACCGCAGGCAACTTCGGCTACCAGGGCGGGCTGCGCGTGGAGCAATACATTTACTCCGGCGAAATACCCAGCGAAAGCCTGAAGTACAAGCCTACGAAAGCCAGGCCGGGCTTTTTCCCGAGCATATACCTGTCGCAGAAATTTGCCCATGACCAGGAGCTGCAGCTGAACTACTCCCGCCGTGTAACCCGGCCCACCTTTTTCCAGCTGATACCTTACCGGGATTATACCGACCCGCTGAACCAGCGTGAAGGTAATCCCAACCTGAAGCCGGAATACACCAACAGCATGGAGTTCTCTTACGCCAAAAACTGGAAGAACGGCAATTTCCTGGGATCTGTTTATTACCGGAACACCAACAACCTGCTGTCGACCATCAGCGAGCCGTTAGGAAAAGACACGCTGCTCACCACCTTTGTGAATGCGGATAAAAACAACTCTTACGGCGTGGAGCTAACGGCCAAGAACACCTTTTTTGACATATGGGATATTACTGCCAACGTAAACCTGTACCGCTCGGAAATAGCCGTTACCCAGGATAAGCACGAGTATGCCAACAGCAATTTCAGCTGGAACGCCAAGATCAATTCCGAAACCCGGCTGCCGGCCAACTTTACGCTGCAGATCAGCGGTAACTACCAGGCGCCTACCATTGCGCTGCCCAACAACAGCGGCGGCCGCGGCGGCGGTTTCATGATGGTGCCCGCCTCTGCCCAGGGAACCATTAAAGGCTTCAGCAGCGTGGATATAGGTTTGAAAAAGGATTTCCTGAAAAAGAAAACCGCATCGCTTACCCTGGCGCTTTCCGACGTGTTCAACACCCGCCAGTATGAGCTGAACCAGGCAGCGCCGGCCTTTGTGCAGGATTACATCCGTAAGCGCGAGTCGCGCATATTGCGCCTTACCTTTGCATACCGCTTTGGCAAGTTTGATGCGCAGATATTTAAACGCAAAAACACCAAAGCCGACCGGGAAAACATGCAAAACAGCATGCAAACGGAGCCGGCGTTCTAAAGACAATTACGAATTATTTAATTACAACCCTGCAAAGCGGTGCATTGCCTGTTCCGCTCTTGCGGAAAGCACTTTTGAAAATTATTATGAAGCGCCTAATTACGAATTGGGCGGTGTGTAATTTGTTGCTGCGTGTGACTTCAGGGAGTAACGGTTTTCCCGGGGCTGTAGTTTAGCGTAATATAAAAGCGTTTAAAACGTAATCATTACAATGGTGTTGTTACAGCAGTATGCTGCTGCAACAACGCCATTAAAATAATAGCCGGCGCTACATTTAAATAATAATAAGAAAGGCTGCGGGAAACCCGCGCACCATCTCCATATCCTTTTTCCTGCTTTATTACAGCCTGCCCTGTTAACTACATTGCCCCTTCATTATTAATTATTCATTATTAATTATTCATACCGCTGTTCGGCCACTCATCATAAATCGCCTGATCTTCCCTTCCGGTTGAATATTTTTACGGTATTAATGCTATTATTCCACTTGATCATGAACAATCGCTTACTACTCGTTTGCGTATTGTTGTGCGGCTATTATCATGCTTCAGCGCAGGACAATACTTCCAACGCAACTGTAAAAGTTTCCGGCAAAGCCGTGGACGATGTTACCGGCAAACCGGTTGAATATGCTTCCGTAGTGCTTTTACATAAACCCGACTCCACCGTAGCCTTTGGCATGTATACCCAACCTACCGGCAATTTTAGCTTTGCAGCTGTAAAACCCGGCGGCTATGTGCTGCGCATTACCTATATGGGCTATGAAAAGCTGGAAAAAGACGTACGCGTTACTGCCGCCAAACCTACCGTTAGCGTAGGCACGCTTCGTTTACACGCAGCCGGCAAGGTATTATCTGCCGTAGAAGTAAAGGCAGAAAAACCCGCCTTCAGCATGCAGATAGACCGGCAGGTATTTGACGCCGGCAGCATGGTAACAGCCGACGGCGGCACCGGTACGGACCTGTTGAAAAATGTACCTGGTATAGATGTGGACATTGACGATAATGTGTCGCTGCGCGGCAAGTCCGTTACCATTTATGTAGATGGCAAACCCTCTCCCTTTGGCGACGCCAAAACCGCCCTGCAAATGATACCCGCCGAAACAGTAGACCGGGTAGAGGTGATCACCAACCCGTCTGCCAAATATGAAGCCCAGGGCGGTGGCGGCATTATTAACATTGTGCTTAAAAAAGACAAGGCCATTGGCTATAACGTGATGTTTAACGCCGGTGTAGCCACCCGTGGCCAGGTGAATGGCAGCGTACATGGCAGTTTCCGTATACGCCGCTTTAATTTCTTTGCCAACTACTACGGCCGGTACGGCACCGCTGTAGGCAGTGGCTTCAGCAACCGCCACAACCTGGTGCCGGACAGCAGTAATGCGTCTTACTTTACGCAGGCTAATCGCAGCCATAACAGCGATGGCTCGCACGGCGGCCGTATAGGCATGGATTATTACCTGGACAAGTACAACTCCTTTGGCCTGTCGGAAGGTATTAACTTCAGCAACGGCAATAATGGAAACGACATCCTGCTGAACTACCTGGATGCGGATAAACAGGCGCTGCGCACCGGCAACCGCCATAACAGCGGCGGTTACTATAACCCAAGCAACAACACGGCCTTCAGCTTCCGGCATACCACTGATAAAGAAAATGAGGAGCTGACCGCCTATGTGAGCTACAGCAATAACAAAGGCAATAATAACAGCGACTACTACACGCAGTATGAGAAACCGGGCGGTACAGAGGACCCTGACCGCCAGTCGAACACCGGTTTTAACCACAACCAGTTCTGGAACGTACAGTCCGACTATACTACGCCCCTGGGTAAAAAGGGCAAGTTTGAAGCAGGGGTGAAGGGCACTTTCCAAAAAATAGATAATGATTACACCGCCCTTGTGTTTAATAATGATAGTAACGAGTTTGAAAAAAGTGAGGACCTGTCCAACATCTATTCCTATCAACAAAATATTTACGCCGGTTACATGAACCTGGCCAGCGCTTTCGGCAACCTGGGCTACCAGGTAGGCGTACGTGTGGAACAGGCGCAGCTGAAAGGCTACTCATTTTCGCAGGACACATCGGTAAACAACCGTTTCTTTAACGTATTTCCAAGCCTGTTCCTGAAGTATAACCTGCCCAATGCGCAGGACCAGAGCCTGATATTCAACTACGCCACCCGTGTTGACCGCCCGGGGTTTAATGAGCTGCTGCCTTATGTGAATAACTCCGATCCGCAAAACATACGCACGGGCAACCCGGAGCTGCAACCTTCGCTAACGAATAAGTTTGAGCTGAGCTATTCACACTACTATCCAAAATCGCGCAACTTCCTGAACACCGGCGTATACTACTCACAGGCCAATGATGATATAGACCGCATCAGCACCCTTGACACTACTACCGGCGTAACCATTACCAAACCCATGAACCTGGCCACAGACCAGGACTGGGGCGCTAATTTCACCTACCAGCTGCACATTTTCCAGTGGTGGGATGTAACCAGCAACCTGAACATGGAGTACAGCAAGCTTACCGGCTCGGGCAGCTACAGCACTCTCACGAATGAGTACCTGACCTGCGGGCTGAATGTAAACAGCACGCTGCACCTGCCGGCCCGCTTTAACATACAGCTGCAGGGGCATTACCGCACGCCCCGGGTATCGCCGCAGGGCACCACCAAAGCAATGAACGGTTTAGACTTAGGCTTCCGCAAGGAGCTGCTGAAAAACCATGCCCTGGCCATTTCCGTAAACATTTCCGACCTGCTGAACACACAGCAGTTCAGCAATCACTATGAAACAGACGCGTTTATCCAGGACTATGAACGTAAGCGCACCACGCGCTACATACGCCTGAACCTGCGTTACCGCTTTGGCAAAATGGATCCTAACATGTTCAAGAAAAAACATTCCAGCGATGAGCCGGTAGAAGACGAGCATGCGCCGCAGAGCTTTCAACGCCTGTAGTTCAATTACGAATTGTCAGTTACGGATTGCGATCACACGGTTCAATACCGGTTAATTAGCTGCTTTAGCACAATACTGTTACTAAGGCGCTGCTCAATTCGTAATTCGTAATTGATAATTGACTTCAGGATCGTTTCCCGCTAAGCATAGGTACAAAAGAGAAATTATCAAAGGTTTCCTCTTCATATTCATCTTCCCCTGTTTTGGTAATGCGCTGCATGCGCTGCACCTCGGTACCGCCTACAGGCACCACCATCTTCCCCCCTATTTTCAGCTGCGCTAACAGCTTGGGGGGTATGCGCGGGGCAGCCGCGGTAATCAGTATCTTATCAAAAGGGGCAAAAGTGGGTAATCCTTCATAGCCATCCCCATAAAAAAAGCGGATAGTAGGGTAACGGGATTTAAAGGGAAATTGCTTTACCTCGTCAAACAGCTTCTTTTGCCGTTCTATGGTGAACAGGTTGGCCTTCAGCTCGCCCAATACACAGGCCTGGTAGGCACTGCCTGTACCTATTTCAAGTATCTTCTCAAAAGGTTTTACTTCCAGCAATTGGGTTTGATATGCTACCGTGTACGGCTGGGAAATGGTTTGTCCTTCGCCAATCGGGAAAGCCCGGTCTTCGTATGCAATGCCTTCAAACGCGGTGTCTAAAAAATAGTGCCTGGGAATATTGTTGATAGCCGCCAGTACATTTTCATCTGTTATACCTTTCTGCCTTAGCGAATCTACCAATTGTTTGCGCAATCCTTTTTGCTTGTAAGAATCGTCGTACCGCCTCATAGCCGCAAAATTAACCAAACCGGTCAATTTTCAATACAGTGTGGATTACTTGTTTAAGCAGAAAGCCAAAAGCGGAAAGCATAAAGCAGAAAGCAAAAAGTAAAAGTGCCAGGTTGCTGCCTGCATCTGCATTGTACCGGCATAGGGCCCGGCATGCATTCAGCCAGGCCCTGCTTGTTTTAAGCGTACCGGCTTTTTAACCGTCCCGACGCTTTTTATCTTTTGCATTCTACTTTTTGCTTTATGCTTTCCGCTTTTTACTAACATTAGGAAGCCTGCAGCCGGGGAAATACGTTTTTTCCTCTTTATATTTGAACCAGAAATAAAACAGGAACATGGACACTACTATTGAAAACAAGGTAACACAATGGCTAAAAGGCGGGTTTGATGCCGAAACAGTAGCAGCGGTGCAAAAGCTGCAGCAGGGTAACCCGGAAGAGCTGGCTGATGCATTTTACCGCAACCTGGAGTTTGGCACCGGCGGCCTGCGCGGCATTATGGGCGTAGGCACCAACCGGATGAACAAATATACCGTTGGGATGGCCACCCAGGGTTTTGCCAACTACCTGAAAAAAACCGTTAAAGGTGAGATAAAGATAGCCATTGCCCACGACAGCCGTAATAACAGCCGCTTTTTTGCAGAGGTAACGGCCAATGTAATGGCGGCCAACGGCATCAAGGTATTCCTGTTTGAGCGCCTGCGGCCCACCCCGGAGCTTTCGTTCACCATCCGCCACCTCAAATGCCAGGGCGGCGTGGTATTAACCGCCTCCCACAATCCCAAAGAGTATAACGGCTACAAAGCCTACTGGGACGACGGCGGGCAGCTGGTGCCCCCGCACGATAAAGACGTTATTAAAGAAGTAGAAAAGATAGCCGGTATAGACGCTGTAAAATGGACCGGCGGCGAAGCCAATATTACCCTAATTGGCAAGGAGGTAGACGAAGCCTACCTGCAGATGCTCAAAGGCCTGTCTATTAACCCGGATGTAATAGCCGCCCAGCACGATATGAAGATCGTGTACACGCCCATACATGGCACTGGTATTACCCTGGTGCCGGAAATACTGCAACGCTTTGGCTTTACCAATGTGCACATTGTAGAGGAGCAGGCTACACCGGACGGTAATTTCCCTACCGTGGTATATCCCAACCCCGAAGAGGCCGAAGCCATGAGCATGGGCCTCAAGAAAGCCAAAGAGCTGGATGCCGCCATACTGCTGGGCACCGACCCCGATGCCGACCGCGTAGGCATTGCCGTAAAAGACCTGAAAGGAGAATGGATATTGCTGAACGGCAACCAAACCGCCGTGCTGCTGTTCAACTATATTATTGAAGGCCGTAAAAAGAAAGGCCTGAGCGGCCCAACCGACTTTGTGGGCAAAACCGTGGTAACCTCCGACCTGATTGACGTGTTTGCGGCAAAGAACGGAGTGAACTGCTATAACGTGCTTACCGGCTTTAAGTGGATTGCCGACATGATCCGTGAAAAAGAAGGTAAAGAAAAGTTCATTTGCGGCGGCGAAGAATCTTACGGCTACATGATCGGCGATAATGTGCGCGACAAAGACGCCGTAGCCTCCGTAGCCATGATCTGTGAAATGGCCGCCTATGCCCGTAACGAAGGCCGCTCGCTGTATGAGCAGCTGATAGATATTTACGTGAAATACGGTTTCTATAAAGAGCAGCTGATCTCTATTACCAAGAAGGGCATGAAAGGCGCTGATGAAATTGCCGAAATGATGCGCACCTACCGCGATGCGCCGCCGGCCACCATCAATGGCTCACCCGTGGTAAAGCTGTATGATTACCAGCTGCAGCAGGCGAAAGACCTGAAAACCGGCGCCACACAAGCCATCACTTTACCCAAATCCAATGTGCTGCAGTTTATACTGGAAGACGGCAGCAAGATCTCTGCACGGCCTTCCGGCACCGAACCCAAGATCAAATTCTACTTCAGCGTGCAGCAGCCCTTGCCGCAGGCCAGTGACTTTGACAAGGTAAACACCCTGCTGGACCAGCGCATACAGGGAATAATAAAGGATATGAAGCTGAAGTAAAAGTAAAAAGTTAAAAAGCAAAAAGTAAAAGCAGAAAGCCAGTGTATCGATGATTGCACTGGCTTTCCGCTTTATGCGTTATGGTTTCCGCCTTTAAACTATACACATTGCAGCTGCAAACACATTGGCAACCCGCTCGCCGGAGCCTTTAGCATAGTCTGCCACATTTTTCTTTTTACCTTTTACTTTTTTACTTTTTACTTATCACACCAGATACGCCGAAAGTATCTCCTCTCCTTCCACGTCTACCATAATCATGTCCTGCAGGCTGGTGGACAATAAATAGCCTACAAAATCAACCGAGAGCGGGTAAGATTTATGCTTGCGGTCAACCAGCACAGCGGTTTGTATTTTCCGGGGCAGGAACTGCAAAAAGGGTTTAAGCGCATATAACATGGTACGGCCCGAGTTAGCCACATCGTCTATTAATATAATTACCTTATCATCCAGGTCAATATTCTCTGACAACGTTACCTCCAGCGGATGCTGCTTATCCAGCCGCAATGTTATGAGCTTTATGCTAAACGGCGCTATCTTTTGCAGGATAGCCGCTATCTTCTGCGCCAGTATCAGCCCCCGGTCCCATATACCAACCAGTATCACCTCCTGCTCCGTGCTGTTATGCTCATATATTTCAAAGGCTATACGTTCCAGCTTTTTTTGGATAATATCCTGCGTAAGGATCACATTTTTTGTTGCCATACAGATGCTTTACAGGTTGTAAAAGTAACTATTAAAAAAATACTTACATTGCCAAGAAACCGTAAATTAGAAAGTCAAACCTGATATATGCACTTAGTACAGCAGCTATTATTTGTGATTGTGCTGGCCGTTGCCATCTATGTGTTTACCCGCAAAATACGGCAGATACGGCGTAACATATTGCTCGGGCGCGATGTACAGCTGAACGATAACCCCGGTGAGCGCTGGCGCAATGTACTGCTGCTGGCATTCGGCCAGAAAAAAATGTTCCGTAAGCCGTTGGTGGCGGTGCTGCACTTTTTCGTATATGCGGGCTTCCTGATCATTAATATAGAGATACTGGAAATCATACTGGACGGCATCATAGGCTCGCACCGTATGTTTGCGCCGCCCCTGGGCCGCCTGTACCCCGTGCTCATAGGCTGCTTTGAGATACTGGCCGTGCTGGTGCTTGCCGGCTGCGCCATTTTCCTGGTACGCCGCAACATCCTGAAAATAAAACGCTTTATCGGCCATGACCTGGACGGGTGGCCCCGCTCCGACGCCAATTATATACTGATCACGGAAATTGTGCTGATGCTCCTGTTCCTTACCATGAACACCGCCGACCATGTGCTGCAAAGCCGCGGCGCGGAGCATTACATTGCTACCGGCCCGTTCTGGGTATCGGGGTTGCTTACCCCGCTGCTGGATGGCATGTCAACCAACGGCCTGGTAGCGCTGGAGCGCAGCTGCTGGTGGCTGCACATCCTGGGTGTGCTGGCCTTTTTGAACTACCTGCCTTTTTCCAAGCACCTGCATATTATACTGGCATTTCCCAACGCCTATTACGGCGATCTGCGGCCCAAAGGTAAAATGGAGAACATGCCTGCCGTGCAAAAAGAAGTACAGCTGATGCTGCAGCCCGGGCTGGCCGCCGGCGAGCCCGCGCCTGAAGGCATGCCTAAATTCGGCGCCAAAGACATACCCGACCTTACCTGGAAAAACCTGCTGGATGCCTATGCCTGTACAGAGTGCGGGCGCTGCACCGCCGCCTGCCCGGCCAACATTACCGGTAAAAAGCTGTCGCCCCGCAAAATTATGATGGACACGCGCGACCGGGCAGAAGCTGTAGGCCGCCAGATCAACAAAGAA
>NZ_DASTRI010000060.1:0-3360 GCF_035761305.1 Chitinophaga sp.
TATACGCACTGCTTATGCCAAAGGACTTACCCGCAATGCCGTTATTTTTAAACATGCCCTGCGCAATGCCCTTAACCCGGTAATTACCGCTGTAACCGGTTGGTTTGCCGAGCTGCTGGCCGGGGCCTTTTTTGTGGAGTACATTTTTGGCTGGAAAGGCATTGGCAAGGTAACGGTGGATGCGCTGGAGAAATTTGATTTTCCCGTGCTCATGGGCTCCGTGCTATTCACGGCCGGTATTTTTGTGATCATTAACCTGCTGGCAGATGTGCTGTATACCATTGTAGACCCGCGCATTAAGCTTTAACACCGGCCGCTTTTTCCATCCGCTGCCGGGCAAAGGCAAATACCGGCCGCAGGTCGCCAAACGCAAACTTTTCCTTCATCAGCTCATATACCTGCTTTTGCTGTGCATCCAGCGTCATTTCCAGCGCAGGCATGCCATAGTGTACAAAGCTTTGTACCGGCTTACGCGTTCTTTCCCGGTTGTGCTTCTGCTGCAGACCGGGCGTCAGGTTGGCGCCATTGCCCGCATACCCCAGCGCCAGGCCCGTGCAGGGCTGGTACCCTTCGGGTATGGCAAATTCCGTGTATAACCTTTCATGATCAATGCCGGCGGCTTCACATACCTGCAGCCCTTCATGCACGGCCTGGAAGGTGAGGTTGGCCACGGCCAGTCCCAGATCGTGCCAGGCAAATACATTCGGCGCGCCGTTGTGCTGGAAATACAGTTTTACTACAGCTATTATCAGCACCGGCGCGGTGCGCGCCCAGGCCTGGTTATCCGGCGTAAAGCAGCGCAGTATCTTTTCATATTGTGCCGGGTTGTCTTTGGTGCCTGCTATAAAGTGCCAGGGCTGCTCATTAAAGCAGGAGGGGGCCAGGCGGGCCGCTTCAAAAAGGGCATTGAGCGTGGCGGCAGGCACGGGCCTGTCCTGGAACGATTTCGGGCTCCAGCGCTGCAGCAGCAGCGGGTGTACCGGTTGTGTAGTGGCAATGGCGTTGTTCATAGTAATATTATTTACTACAAAGTTCCGCCGGCAGGGGCTGCGGCTTGCATACAAAGCTCAGGTTATACTATACTTTTTTCGGATCTCCTCCCGGAACTGTTCAGGTGTTTGCCCCGCGTATTTTTTAAAAAAGCGGTAAAAGTAAGTGGCTTCATTGAAGTTCAGCTGGTAGGCAATTTCCTTAACGCTACCGGTGGTATGTACCAGCAGGCGTTTGGCTTCGAGTATTACCCGGTCGGCAATCAGCTGAGAGGGGCTTTTGCCGGTTTGCTTTTTAACCACATCGCTCAGGTAGCCGGGGGTAAGGTGCAGCAGGGCAGCATAGTCGCCGGCCGATTTCTGCTCCAGGAAATGCCGGTGAATAAGCTGCTGCAGCGTTTTTACAATACGCGCATCGTTCGTAAGCAGGTGAGGGGCCTGCCGCTCCTGCATCATGTGGTGAACGTGCGAAAAAAAGATGTCGAGATAGCTCCTGATAATACGGTCGCTCATGGTCTGCTGCTGTTCGTACGCTGCCAGCAGCTGCTCACAAAGGGCCAGCAGCAGCTGCATTTCTGTTTCATCCAGGTGCAGCTGTCCGCCCATCCATTCAATATTATCCAGCAGGGGGTGGGATTGCACAAAGTCCCTGGTAAAGAACAGCGCCACACCTTTAACGGTTTGGTGCGCATCCGGCTGCTGGTGCACATGATGTACCTGGTGAGGGCTTATGATGTTCAGGGTATTGGGCGCCATGGTGTACTCCTTAAAATCTACCAGGTGCTTACCGGCGCCCTGCTGTACCAGGCCGATAAAGTAAAAATTGTGGCGGTGCGGGCTGGCTATCCATTCACGGTTATCCGGGGGGCCGGCGCGCATTACCCGGCGTATGCTGAACTGTGCATCGGACTGCCGCTCCAGCGGGTAAACAGGTATTTTTTGCGGTTGCCTTGCCATAAGCGGTGAATGGGTGAAGATTGTGCCGATGATCCGATGAGTACAAACATAGGATAAAAAAGTATTTAAAAGTAAGGGGGCTATTATCCTAAATTTGGATTGCATACTTCAAATGCCACTTCTAGTTCACGTTTAACACAACAACAGCACTTAAGGAATGGTATAGCGTTGCACATACCAGCATGTTATGAACGCAGGCGGGGCCGTTCTTCCAAACAGCGGGCCCGCCTTTTTTGCTTGCCTGTTTGCTTTCTTTCCCTTATCTTAGAGAAGCCGGGATCACTTAAAGGACAGGCTATTTACCATTCTCCCGATCTATTGCATTGATTATTAAGTCCGGAACAGGCTATCCATAAAGCATTACCTATGCTTACGGCGGTATTTTAATATTAATATATTATACGTATAGTCTCCCCCGATTATAACTATGGTTAAAGTTTCCCGTTTTGCCAACAGGTAGGCGGGAACTTTTTTTTTGTATTTTTTGTAACAAACTATTTTTACGGTCGTCTTCCTCTTATAACATTCGCGTAAACGTCATAACGTTGATATGTCTTCAGAGCTGTTTCATTCCCAGGTAATGCCCATCCGTCCAAAGCTGTACCGCTTTGCCTACCGGCTGCTCAACAACGAGCAGGACGCGCAGGATATTACCCAGGATGCCATGCTAAAGGTATGGCACCAGCAGGAGCGGATGGCGGAGCTGCAAAACCTGGAGGCCTGGTGCATGCGTATCGTGCGCAACCTGGCCCTGGACCGGCTGAAGTCCAAAAAATACCGGAACACGGAAATGCTGGACAAAGCCGGCGGACATGCCGCCCATCAGCAAAACCCGCACCTGGCAGCCGAACAGCAGGATGTGATGAACCGAGTGCACCGGATCATTAATACCCTGCCGGAAAAATACCGGACCATTATTCAACTGCGCGACGTAGATGGCTTTTCCTACCAGGAGATTGCCGACATCCTGGAGCTGACGATGAACGAAGTAAAAACAAACCTGCACCGTGCCAGGAAAGCCGTACGGGAACAACTGCAAAACATTCAGGTATATGGATTACAATAAAATAAGAGCGCTGCTGGAGAAATATTGGGAGGGTGAGTCTTCACTGGAAGATGAAAAGCTGCTCCGTGATTTTTTTGTAACGCACACCGGCGATTTGCCCGATGACCTGCGCGAAACAGCACCGTTGTTCCGGTACTTTCAGCAGGAGCAGGAGCGGGAAGTACCGCAGCCCGTGGCCAGGGTAGTGCACCTGCGCAACAGCAGGCCCTGGCAGCACTGGATGAAGTACGCCGCTGTGCTGCTTATTATGGCCGGCATTGGCTACAGCCTGCAGCAGTTCCGCGAAAAGCAGCATAACCTGGTGGCTGCCGGCTGGCAGCAGGACACTTACAGCGATCCTGAAAAAGC
>NZ_DASTRI010000061.1:0-28943 GCF_035761305.1 Chitinophaga sp.
TAAAAACCAACCATTATGGAAATTTCAGGGTTAAAACCCCGGCTGTATTTATGGTACACCAGGACGCTAATATTTTGCCGATAAATTATTTTCTAAGTGGTCAGGAAAAATAAATGCAGTTTAAAGCCAGTCGCTTACGCATGTATCGTGGAATGCCTTTTCATAACTATAGGTATCGTCTTTAGCTGCATGAATTGGTACACAACGTTAGGGATTATTTTAACTCTTTTTGGTTAATAATTGGTTAATGCAAATAATATATTGGGTTGATAAACAAATGGTTAACAATAACCAGCCACCGCCGGCAGGTTAAAATACGGTTAAACCCTGCAGGAGATTTCTGTATTATCATTCGCTAAATCACTATTATAAAAAGCCGATTAATTCAGCGAACTTCAACACTCCGACTGTTAAATATAATTCCACGGAACCTGGGCACCGTTGCCCGCTTCAAATGAAACAAACAGCATGCTATGAAAAAAAAGATGTTCCTCTTGTTCTGTAGCCTGGGGCTGCTGCTATCGCTTGCCGCACAGGAAAAAAAGATCTTTAATGAAACGCCTGAACAAAAAGAAAAGCGCCTGGCCTGGTGGAAACATGACCGCTTTGGCATGTTCATTCACTGGGGACTGTACGCGCTGCCTGCCCGCCATGAATGGGTGAAAAGCCGGGAACAAATACCGGACTCCGTTTATCAGAAGTATTTCAATGCATTTAACCCAGACCTGTTTAATCCGCGGGAATGGGCCCGCATGGCCAAAGCGGCCGGTATGAAGTACGCTGTTATTACCAGCAAGCATCACGAAGGCTTTTGCCTGTTCGACTCAAAGTATACCGATTACAAGGCCACCAATACGCCTTATGGAAAAGACATCATTAAAGAGTGGGTGGAAGCTTTTCGCGCAGAAGGGCTGAAAGTGGGTTTCTATTATTCACTGATAGACTGGCACCATCCGGATTACACCATTGACCGTGTACACCCGCAAAGGCCTGCCGATACTGCAGATTATAAAAAGCTGAACCAGGGCCGTGATATGGCCAGGTACCGCGAATACCTGCGTAACCAGCTGCGCGAAATATTAACCAACTACGGGAAGATAGATATTCTATGGGCCGACTTCTCTTTTCCCGGCGCTTACGGAAAGGATCATAACGACTGGAACTCCCTGGAGCTGATAAAGATGATCCGCAAGCTGCAGCCGGACATTATTATTAACGACCGCCTGGACCTGGGCGAGTATGAAGATGGCGGCGATTTTGTAACACCCGAACAATACAAAGTAGCGGAATGGCCCACCCGGAATGGTAAGCGTGTGCCCTGGGAAACCTGCCAAACATTTTCCGGTTCGTGGGGGTATTACCGTGATGAAACTACCTGGAAAGACACAAAGCAATTATTGGGATTACTCATAGAGTCGGTAAGCAAAGGCGGTAACCTGCTGCTGAATGTGGGACCCACCGGCCGGGGTATGTTTGACCCGCGCGCGCAGGAAGCCTTAAAAGCAATGGGCGAATGGATGCAGCTGAACAGCCGCTCTATTTACGGCTGCACACAGGCCCCGCCTGAGTTTGCAAAGCCCGATAACTGCCTGCTCACTTACAATCCCGACACCAAGCGTTTATATGTGCACCTGCTGGACTATCCGCTGCAGAACCTTACCCTGCCTGGTTACAAGGGAAAAATAAAATATGCGCAGTTCCTGCATGATGCATCTGAAATTAAAATGAGCACACCTACCCGTCATCACAACGTAGGTAATAACGACGGAGAGAATGATATTAATTTAAGCCTGCCGGTGAAGAAACCGGGGGTAGAGATACCGGTGATTGAGCTCTTCTTAAATTAACTCCTGGTTTCTTAAAAAATTGGTCCACTGCCATCCCCCGGCAGTGGATTTTTTTATTTTACCACCAGTTATCCTATTTAGTAACCGACTATAAAAAGGTAAGTGGGAAAGTGTGCGGCTAAGGTAAAAACTAAAAATTATCCATTACAGGTAACATACAATTTTGAAAAAGGGTCTGTGAGGGCCTGTTTACGACAATGGTGCTGCTTAAATCATTGAGTATAAAATAGTTGTCCTCTTTAGCTTTTTACCCAAAATATTATCCATGTATTGCTTAATTAAATAATATAAATTAATTTGTTTATTAATATTTTTTTAAAAACCATATATGCATCCGATTGACTGCTGAGGGTATTTGTTTCAAATTTGTTCCGTTATTGGGATTGTGTCCCCCATTAATTTAAGCTTTTTAGCGCCTTTTTCGTCATTAGAGAACTTGCATACAATATCGTGAGAAGATTTTTCACAAAATAATAAACCCAAAGTAAATATTATGAAAAAAGTGCGGCGTGATAACGCAGGCCACTTAAACGGAACGGATATTCTTGAAGTTACCGGTATACATAGTGACGACGAACAAATCTTACAACAACTTGCCAAAGACATATGCAACATTGTGTTCATGGATGTTGAAATTCCTGGTGTAAGCGCCGTTGAAGCAGCCAACCTTTTAAAAACTGCTTATCCCGACATTAACGTGCTGCTGTTAACCGTACACCGCGATAGCCATTCCCTTACCAGTTTAACTCCCCGTACTGTAGCAGCCGATGAAAGCATTAACCCTCCGGCTTCCCTAACGGGGTTTGTAACCCAGGTATATGAAAACGCTGTGCAAACCAACCTTACAGCAATACAGAAGGTACTGGCATTTTTTAATCGTCGCACCCAGCATGATATTACGCAGTATGGCCTTTCGCCCCGTGAACAGGAAGTGCTGGATCGCCTGGTGGACGGGCATACCTATAAAAAAATTGCAGAGCTATGCCACATCAGCGTAGGCACGGTGCGCTCCCACATCATGAATATTTACCGTAAGCTGGAAGTGAATTCCCGCAGTGCAGCCATAGTAAAGGCTATGCGCGGCTAAGCCTGCAAATGTTGTTGTTACTTACTTCCTGCTTCGTTTTTTCCCTGCAAAAATAAATACCTAACTTGCCGCATGGCCTTACATGCTTATGACGGGGATGCTGGTACATGGCAGCGTTTTTTGCAAGGCAACCGGGAAGCATTTACAACGCTATACGCGCGCTTTGCGCTGTTGTTATATAACTACGGGTGTAAGCAGTGTGCAGATCCGCGCCTGGTGGAAGATTGCATACAGGACATGTTTGAATACCTGCTGCAGCACCGTACCCGGCTTGCTGCAGTGAACAACGTAAAGGCCTATCTCTTCAAAGCTTTTCGCCGCACGCTGTTGCATAAAATAAGCAATATGCGTAAAAATGTACCCGCCGCGCTAACAGATGCGGCCGGCTTTGCTATTGTAATTTCACCGGAAAGCGCGCTTATAGGCCGGCAAAGTGAGCAGCGCCGCCAGGAACAGGTAAAGCATGCGCTGAATGTACTGCCGCCGCGTATGAGAGAAGCGTTGTTCCTGCGCTTTTATGAGGCGCTTTCCTTTGAAGATATTGCTGCTGTAATGGATATTGATCAGAAATCGGTGTACAAAATGATCTATAAAGCGCTTGACAAACTGCGGCAAAAACTGGCCGATTTTCCCCTCTGGACCATCCTCCTCGTGCTTTGCATGGAATGGCAGCTTTAAATAATCCGCATCTGCAGCCATTAATAATTCTAAACAAAAAAAATTTTTTCCCGCAAAAGGGATAAAACCGCGATAACCCTCCTCTTATATTATATACTACAGGTCAATCACCAATACTACGCTGTTGCTATGGAATGGAAAGATTATGCAGACTTTTCAGTAACCGATTTCCTGGCAGACGATTTTTTTACAGAGTGGGTATTGCGCCCCAATAAAGAAAATCAGGCCTTCTGGGAAGCGTGGCAGCAGCATTACCCCGAAAAACAGGCGGTAATAGCAGAGGCGCGGGAGCTGTTATTATCCCTGGAATACCAGCAGCATATTATGCCGGCTGAAAGTTATAACCGCATATGGCATACCCTCCATCGGCAAATGGAATATGCCATGCCGGAAACCTTGCTTAATGAGCGCACCTGCTACCGCCGGAAGTGGCGCCGCGCCGCCATCTTTGCCGGCGTGTGCGGTATGCTGGCGCTATCCGGGATGTGGCTGTTCCGTAAAGAACATAAGCAGGCCATATACACCAGCCAGTTCGGCGAAAACCGCCGCCTGCTGCTGCCCGACAGCTCTGTTGTAATATTGGGCCCGCACTCTGCGCTAAGCGCCGCTGCATTTTCAAAAGAAACCCAAACAAGAGAAGTTTGGCTGGATGGTGAAGCTTACTTTATTATCAAACCAGACGTGGTCGGCAGTAAGCCGTTTACAGTACATACCGGTAATATTAATATAGAGGTACTAGGCACGGAATTTAATGTAACTAATTATGATGGTCACCCGCAGGTAGTGTTGCACAGCGGAAAGGTGGCCTTACAGGATAATAACCGTAAAGCCACGCGCATTGTTATGGAACCAGGCGAGATGATCGCATACAGTACCAATCATAATCGCTATATACGTCGGAAAGTTGCAACAGAAAAATATGTTTCCTGGGTACATCACACCCTGATTTTTGACAACACCAGCCTGGCAGAAGTAGCTGCACAGCTGCATTATAAATACGGAATACGGCTGCAGTTTGCAGACAGCTCACTCAGCCATGAACAGTTCAGCGCCACGCTGCAGCAGGCCAATCACCAGGTAGTGCTCAAAGCCATTAAGGAAGCATTTGGTGTACAGCTGATACAGGAGAACGATAGCACGTTTTTGATTAGTCGTTAACAGCCAAATAATATTCGCTCGTAAACTAAAACTGATCGTTATGAGAGTAACAGGTACGCACAAGGGTAAAACCTTGCTGGTGCTGGCCCTGGCCGCTACTTTTACTGTGCAGGCCCAGGACCTGGTCTACAGGCGCCCGCAACCTGCACATGCAGATACGCCCCAACTCACCCAAAAAACAGGCACGCTCCCTTTAAAATCGGCATTGCAGCAGCTGGAAAAAACCTACCGCATCAACTTTGCCTATAATGCCCGCCTGGTGGCAGACAAACAGGTGCCGGCCAGCACCCTGGATAACAGCGGCAGCATACCATTGGCCACCATGCTGAAAACACTGCTAACCCCGCTGGAGCTGCAGTATACACAGGTCGACAGCGCTTTGTATGTAATAAAGCCGCTGGACATATCAGGCGGTACTAATGCAAACGCCTATACGCAAATAACAGGAAATGTTGAACAGGCCGCACCTGTAAAAGGTAAGGTAACAGATAATACCGGCACCCCGCTGATAGGGGTTACCATTCGCGTAAAAGGCACCACCACCGGCACTACCACAGGGCCCGACGGTACTTATACCGTTAATGTGCCGGAAGGTAACGACACCTTGCAGGTATCTTACCTGGGCTATCTGCCGCAGGAAATAGGCATTGCAGACCGTACTACCGTTGACATAGTAATGCAAACGTCAGAAAGCCAGCTGGAACAGGTAGTGGTAGTGGGCTACGGCACACAGCGCAAACGCGACCTTACCGGCGCCATTTCATCCGTAAAAGGAGAGGACCTCGCCAAACAGCCCGTGCTCACTGCTACACAGGCCGCCCAGGGCAGGATTGCCGGCGTACAGATCATTTCTTCCGGCCAGCCCAACACGCAGCCGCAAATACGTGTGCGCGGCACCGGCTCCGTTATGGCCGGTGCTAATCCGCTGTATGTGGTAGATGGCGTGCTTACCGATGATATCCGCAACATTAACAGCGCCGACATTGTAAGCATGGATGTGCTGAAAGACGCCTCTGCCGCCATTTACGGCGTACGCGCCGCCAACGGGGTAGTGATCATTACCACGCGTAAAGGCCGGGCCGGTAAAACAGAGGTGCGCTATGACGGAAATGTTGGTTTCCGTGAGGCATCTAACCTGGTTAAGATGGCCAACCGTAACCAGTACATCGATTACCTGAAAGACGCCGCCCCAAGTAAAGACCCCGTGAATGATGCTGCTGTTTACCCAGGCTCTACCAACTGGTATGATGCCGTGCTGCGCAAGGCTTTTGAGATGAATCACAACATCTCGGTTTCCGGTGGTACAGATAAGCATACTTACTTCTTCAGCGGCGGGTATATACAGGACGACGGTATTATTAAAACCAATACCTTCCGCCGTTTTACCCTGCGCGCCAATAATGAAATAAATATTTCAGACCAGTGGAAGTTCAGCACGCAGCTGTCTTACTCCCGTGGCACCGGCCGCGCGGTAGACCTCAATGGTATTTACGGCAACATTTACCGTGCAGCGCCGGTAATAATTCCGGAGCAGGACGGCCGCTATGGCAATACCTCTGCCTGGGGCAACGTAGCCAATCCGCTGCTGTCGCTGGATAAAAAGAACTACCGCCAGCAGGATGACCGCCTGCAGGGTAATGTGGCCCTGGATTTTACTCCTGTTAAAGCGCTGCGTTTCCACTCTGCATTTAATGCAGACCTGCGCTGGGGCAATGACCGTATTTACCAGTATAAATTTTTAAATGACGATAAAACCTTCCTGGTAGCGGGTGGTAACCAGCGGGTAGATAACAGCCAGCTGACTATAGGCGATTTCCGTTCGCAGGGATGGGTATGGGATAACACCGTTACCTTCGACCAGGATTTTGGCAAGCACGCCCTTACGTTGCTGGCCGGCTCTGTTACAGAAGGCTTTTACAGCACTTTCCACAATGGCTCCCGCATTAATGTACCGGAAAGTGAAGACCTTTGGTACCTGGATCTCGGTAACCCGGATGTACAGTCCAAAATAAACAACGGCGGCGATAAATACGCCCGCCAGTCTTTTGTAGGGCGCGTAAACTACAGCTACGATAACCGTTATCTTTTAAGCGCATCCATCCGTGCAGACGGCAGCTCCAAGTTCCGGGAAAGATGGGGTTACTTTCCTACCGTGGGAGTAGGCTGGGTAATATCGCAGGAACCCTTTATGCAAAGCCAGCATGTGTTCAGCTTCCTGAAGCTGCGCGGCAGCTGGGGCATACTGGGTAATGATAACATACCTACCAATGCCTATATCAACACAGCCACTGTAAATCTTCCTTATTTTTACGACGGCGCCATTTCCCTGGGCAGCGCCCTGCAGGAAACAAAAGACCTGAATCTTAAATGGGAATCTACCAACCAGTTTGATGTAGGTTTTGAATTTACCTTACTGAAAGAGCGCCTGAGCGGTGAGGTGGATTATTATAACAAGAAAACAAAGGACGCACTAACGGTAGTGAATATACCGAGCATACTGGGCGATCCTAACAATACCTATATTACCAATGCCGCCTCCTTTAAAAATACCGGTTATGAAATATCACTGAACTGGAAGGATAATATTACCAAAGACCTGGGCTACAGCGTGGGCGGTAATATTACTTTTAATAAGAACGAGATCACCAACCTGGCAGGCGGGCAGGCGCTGCTGGGCGGTAATGTAGGCCAGCAAAGCTTTGTAACGCGTACAGACAATGGCTATCCCGTGGCCAGCTTTTATGTGCTGCAATCCCTGGGCATTTTCCAAAGCCAGGAGGAAATTGATAATTATAAAGACAAAAACGGCAATGTGATACAGCCGGGCGCCAGGCCGGGTGACCTGAAATACCAGGATTATAACGGGGATGGAGTAATTGACGATAACGATAAGCAATTCGTTGGCTCTTACCAGCCCAAATTTTATTATGGGTTTAATGTAGGGTTGAACTTTAAAGGCTTTGACCTTACCGCTGATTTTTATGGTAACGGCGGCAATAAGATCTACAACGGTAAAAAGGCTTTCCGTTATGAGAATACAGATAATATAGAAGCCGACTATGCAGATAAGCGCTGGAAGCCCGACCGCCCTTCAGCCACAGATCCGGCGCTGCTGCTATCCTCCACGCCGGCCTCCACGTACTTTGTGGAATCCGGCGCGTTTCTGCGGTGCAATAATCTTACCGTGGGCTATTCATTGCCATCGGATAAGCTCAAGGCTATTGGCATTACCCGGTTCAGGGTATACCTCACTTCTCAGAACCTGTTTACGTTAAAGAAATTCAGCGGCTTTAGCCCTGAGCTGCCGGGCGGTACGATTGACTTTGACAACAGCATTAACAACCGTACCAATACCCGTTCCAGCACCGCCAACAGTACCAATAATACCAGCGGCATACTGGATGCCGGTATAGAGCTGAATGCCTATCCCACCACGCGCACATTTGCTTTTGGTGTAAATGTTTCATTCTAAAAAAAGCGTCATGAAAAATACACGTAAGACTATATGGATAAAGGGCGCCGGCGCCGGCCTGGTGCTGGCCGCCCTGCTGATAGCCGCCTGTAATAACTACCTGGACGTAAAGCCCCAGGGACAGATAGATGAAGAAGCTGCCACCAGTGATCCGGAAGCTGCGCAAAACCTGGTAACAGGTATTTATAATAACATGTGGGTGGGCAATGTACATGGCTTTCCGTTTGTGGGCGTAACCAACATTGCATCGGACGATGCAGATAAAGGCAGCTCGCCGGACGATGCAGCATCCACGCAGGGCGTGCTGGATAACCTTACCATGACGCCTAATACCACTACGCTGAACGATGTTTGGTCAGGCTATTACCAGGCCATTGCCAGGGCTAATAAAGCCTTGCAGGTGCTGGACCCCGCCACCATTGATGCCGATGTGAAAAGCCGCCTGCAGGGAGAAAGCCATTTCCTGCGCGCTTACTTTTACTTTAACCTGGTGCGGCTTTTTGGCGGCGTGCCTAAGATAGATAAAACCTTAACCCCTGCGGAAGCCGCCTCAGATCAATACCAAACCAGGGCTTCTGCAGATGCAATATACCAGATGATTACAGATGACCTGGAGTTTGCCCTGGCCAACCTGCCTGTTAAAGGCGATGCCGGCAGCCAGGCAGGGAAGGCTACCAAAGGCGCAGCAGCGGCATTGCTGGCTAAGGTAAGCCTGTACCGGCAAAACTGGCAACGGGCCTTCAGCCTTTCAGACTCGATCATTAACGGCCAGTTAGGCAGCTACTCCTTGCTGCCCGATTATGCGGATATATGGCGCGAAACAGGCGCTAACGGCGCAGAATCTATTTTTGAGGTGCAAACCGGCATTAACGCAGCCTGCGACGCAGCAATAGATGTATACGCCGTGTGCCAGGGCCCAAGGGCCGGCGGCAAGCGTGGCTGGGCCGACCTCGGATGGGGATTTGACAATCCTTCCCAAAGCCTGGTGGATGCCTATGAACCGGGCGACAAAAGAAAGGATGCCACTATTATTACCATTAATCCCGGCGGCACGGTGCTATGGGATGGTTTTCGTATACCCGGCCGCGATAGTGTTGAAAACGACCGCTATAACTACAAAGCTTACCACAGCCGCACACGAGAGCAATATTGCGGTAACGCCGACCGGCTGCCCAAGAACCTGCGCATACTGCGCCTGGGCGAAGTATTGCTGATACATGCAGAAGCCGCCTTGGCGCTCGGCAACCCCGGCCCGGCCGTTACAGATATTAATGCATTGCGCACGCGCGCGGGGTTGCCGGCCAAAGCAGCGGTTACCCGCGCGGATGTATGGCATGAGAGAAGGGTGGAAATGGCTATGGAGCACGATCGTTTCTTTGAGCTGGTGCGGGAAGATGCGCTGGTGCCCGGCACCGCAGTAAATGCATTCCAGGCGCACGGAAAAACCTTTGTAAGGGGTAAGAATGAGGTATTTCCCGTTCCGGCAACGCAAATACAGTTTAGCCAGGGCAGGCTTACACAGAACCCCGGCTATTGATCATTTATTTATGACCCGCTTACATAAAATAGGTACGGCATGCGATTGATTTGGATAGGATGTTTGCTCCTGGCCGGTTTGCTGCCGGCGCAGGCGCAGCAAAAGCAACAACGTAAAAATACATCACGGGAACAGCTAAGCGACTCCGCGCTGCTTACATTGGTGCAGCAGCGCAGTTTCAACTACTTCTGGAAATTCGCGCATCCGGTATCGGGCCTGGCGCCCGAGCGCACTGTTACGCCAGATACCGTAACCATAGGCGGATCGGGGTTTGGCGTAATGGCCATACTGGTAGGCATAGAAAGAAAGTTCATAACCCGTGAACAGGGGCTGGACCGGCTTTTGAAGATCGTGAACTTCCTGTACACCGCCAACCATTACCACGGCATATGGCCGCACTGGATGAACGGCGCTACCGGCAAAACCATTCCCTTTGGCCGTAAGGATGACGGCGGGGATGTAGTGGAAACCGCATTCATGTTCCAGGGACTGTTGTGCGTGCGGCAGTACTTTACCGGCAACAGCGACAAAGAAGTTATGCTGCGCAACAAAATAACCTGGCTATGGAATGAAGCGGAATGGAACTGGTACACCCGCAACGGGCAGCCGGTATTATACTGGCATTGGTCGCCCAATAACGGCTGGGCCATGAACCATCCCATACACGGGTATAATGAATGCCTGATTGCTTATGTACTGGCCGTTTCATCGCCTACCTATCCTGCGCCGCCCCGCATTTATAATGAAGGTTGGGCCATGAGCAATTACTTTTTGAACGGCAGGGAATACTATGGTATAAAGCTGCCGTTAGGCTTTGATTATGGCGGTCCGCTGTTCTTTGCACATTACTCTTTCCTGGGCCTGGACCCGCGCGGATTAAAAGACCGCTATGCCGATTACTGGGAACAAAACCGCAACCATACGCTTATTAACCGTCAATATTGTATAGAAAATCCAAAGCACTATAAAGGGTATAGTGCAGATTGCTGGGGCCTTACCGCCAGCGATAGCTATAAGTTCTATGATGCACATTCCCCCACCAACGATTTGGGTGTGATTACACCCACGGCGGCATTATCATCATTCCCCTACACACCCGAATATTCCATGCAGGCGCTAAGGTATTTCTATTACAAGCTGGGTGACCGCCTGTGGGGAGAATATGGATTTTATGATGCCTTTAGCGAAACCCGCAATTGGTTTGATTACCAGTACCTGGCTATTGACCAGGGACCGATTGTGGTAATGATAGAGAATTACCGCAGCGGGCTGCTGTGGAAACTGTTCATGTCATGCCCGGAAATACAGGCCGGGCTTAAAAAATTGGGGTTCACCAGTCCGGCTATAAAGCAGTAGCTGTTTACAACCCGGTTTCAGCAATCGCACACGGCTTTTGTAAAGCTGCTGTTCCCAATGCTTCGCGCATACACCGCCTAAAAAACTGTACAGCTGCCGCGTTCAGCCTTTTACATGCACATTCGCTAAATTATTTTTCATTTTATGCAATCGATTGCGTAATTTGGTTATTTCATATCATTCATAACACGTCACTAAAAATGATCCGTTACCTGCTCTTATCAGGATTTGTTATTTGCTTATTATCATCTTCCGTACAGGCGCAGCAAAGCAGGCGCCTCACGCAATCATGGGAGTTTTTACGGGAAGATCTCGGGAGTGTATGGGAAGCTGTAAGGCCGGCTGCTGCCGGCAGCCCCGAGTCGGTACCATTATGGGAACCGGTAACGCTGCCGCACTGTTTTAACGCCCGTGATGCAGTAGACCCCGATGTAAATTATTATGAAGGGCCGGGCTGGTACCGGACCATGCTGGATATTAAAAATCCCTATGCGCAGGGCCGCACCTTGCTGCATTTTGAAGGAGCCGGGCAAAAAACAGACGTATACATTTATACCACAAAAGTTGCCCGCCATACCGGCGGCTATGACGAGTGGACTGCAGACATTACCGAAGCCGTACAACAGTTTCTTCAAAGTACGGATGCCAAACGTTTTAAAGGCCGTGTACCGCTGGAAATACGCTGCAGCAACGCCAGGGATGTGGAAATGATTCCCTCCGGCATGTCGGACTTTAACCTGTACGGCGGTTTATACCGCTATGTAAACATCGTATATACGCCGGCGTTATCCGTTGATAAGCTGTTTATCCAGGCGCAAACAGATGCGCAGGGGAAAGCCGGTACTGTACAGCTGCGCGCCGCCTTCCGCAACCCCCTGCATACAGCCTCCGCCACAATGGAAATTGATGTGCTGGACCCGCAGCAAAAAACAGTACAGCACTGGACACAGACAATTAACATACAGGATAGCATACAGGCCTTAACATCCTTTGCCATTAAAAAGCCATTATTATGGTCACCTGCGCAGCCGCGGCTGTACACCGTGCAGGCCCGTCTGAAAAGCAGCGCCGGTGAGGCTTTATGGACAGGGCATTTTGGTTTCAGGCATTTTGATTTTATAACACATGGCCCTTTTATGCTGAACGGGCGCCGGCTGCTGCTGCAGGGTACGCACCGCCATGAAGATGGCGCCGGTGTGGCGGCTGCGCTTACAGAAGATATGATACGACGGGAAATGATTATGATAAAGGATATGGGCGCTAACTTCATACGCCTGGCGCATTACCAGCAATCACACCTGGTATTGGAGCTGTGCGACAGCTTGGGCATATTGGTATGGGAAGAAATTCCCTGGTGCCGGGGCGGCCTGGGAGGCGATGCATACAAAGCCCAGGCCCGCCGGATGCTTACCAACATGATACAGCAGCATAGCAACCACCCCGCTGTGATACTTTGGGGATTGGGAAATGAGAATGACTGGCCCGGCGATTTCCCGGAGTTTGACAAGCAGCAGATACATGCTTTTATGAGCGAGCTGAATACCCTGGCCCATACGCTTGACAGCACCCGTAAAACCACCATTCGCCGTTGTGATTTTTGTAAAGATATTGTGGATGTATATTCTCCCTCTATATGGGCAGGCTGGTACCGTGGCCGTTATACAGAGTACAGGGAGGAAACGCTGAAAGCCATTGGAGATGTGCCGCGTTTCCTGCATGCAGAGTGGGGAGCCGATAGCCACCAGGGCCGGCATGCCGAATACCCGGAAGCAGCTTTAAAGAAAATAACCACCGGCAAAGGTGTTGACGAGCGGGCCGGCGATTTTGCGCTCACCGGTGGTACTGCCCGCGCCTCTAAAGACGGCGACTGGTCTGAAACCTACGCCTGTAACCTTATTGACTGGCACCTGAAAGAACAGGAAACCCTGCCCCGGCTTACGGGTAGCGCATACTGGATATTCAAGGATTTTTCCACGCCGCTGCGGCCCGAGAACCCGGTGCCTTATGTAAATCAGAAAGGAGTGGTAGGGCGCGATCTCGTTCCCAAAGAGTCTTATTACGTGTTCCAGTCGTACTGGGCAACGCAGCCTATGGTACACATTTACGGGCATACCTGGCCCATACGCTGGGGAAAAGAAGGGGAGGAAAAAATGATATGGGTGTACTCCAACTGCCCCGAAGCCGAGTTGTTTGTAAACGGCAAAAGCTATGGTGTTAAAAAGCGTAACAGCCAGAATTTCCCGGCGGCCGGCCTGCGCTGGCAGGTGCCTTTGCATAAGGGCAGCTACCAGGTAAAAGCAATAGCCCGTAAAGGAAAGCAAACTGTTACAGACAGCATTAGCTTCACCTACCAGTCTGACAGCTGGGGGAAGCCGGCGCAGCTGCTGATAGAAAAAACAGCCGTACATAACGATACGGTAACAGTAAAGGTAACGCTCGCCGACAGCCGCCGGGTCGCGTGCCTGGATGCCAGGGATTATATCAGCTTTTCCATTGCCGGCGGCGGTACGCTTATAGATGACATGGGTACTTCAACCGGATCGCGCAAGGTGCAGCTGGCAAACGGGCAGGCACAGATCAGCATACGTTTAAACAAAGAGCAAAGCGTGGTAGGCGCTGTGGTGCAGGGCGTGCCGGCCGCATTTATCAATTTGTAGCCCGCAGCAAACGCGCAATTAATAAGCCTTTGATAAACTGATAAATAAAAGCTTTTCAGGTATGAACGCTATGAAAAAATATTGGTTATTTTTTATTTTAATAACATGCGCCGGTACACTGGCCGCCCAAACCCCTGTAACCCGCCAGGCCTGGCTGCAGCAGGTAATAAAAGACAGGCGCGCGGCTATACTGAAAAGGGCCGGGGCTGCGCTGCACGAAACTCCTGTAACTGTAACTGCGTATGCCTGTTCCCGTAGTGCGGGTGGCAGGCACGATTTTTATTCAGAGGGGGATTACTGGTGGCCCGATCCTGCACACCCCGACGGCCCGTACATTCAGCGCGACGGTCAAACCAACCCCGGTAATTTTGTGGCGCACCGTCACGCAATGGTACGCTTTAGCCGTATTATGGGCGCTTTGGCGGCAGGTTATGTGGTTACAAAAGATAAAACCTACCTGCGCCAGGCATTGGCGCATGCACATGCCTGGTTTGTAGATACCGCTACGCTGATGCATCCCAACCTGCAGTATGCCCAGGCCATTAAAGGCCGTGCTACGGGGCGGGGTATCGGTATTATAGATACTATTCATCTGCTGGAGGTAGTGCAGGCCCTGCGTATTATGGAAAAGGCAGGCGCCCTGCCGCCGGAAGAGCTGAAGGCCATTAAAGCCTGGTTTGCCGCGTACCTGGGCTGGATGACCACCCACCGGTACGGCCAGGATGAAATGAAGGCGGCCAATAACCACGGCACCTGCTGGGTAATGCAGGTAGCTGCTTTTGCGGGCTTTGTACACAACCGGCAATGGACAAACTTTTGCATTCACCGTTACGAAGAAGTATTGCTGCCCAAACAAATGGCTGCAAACGGCAGCTTTCCGCTGGAGCTGAAACGTACTAAACCTTACGGCTACTCGCTGTTTAACCTGGATGCCATGACCATGGTATGCCAGCTGCTTAGCAGCCCTGGTAATGATCTCTGGAATTATACGGTGGCTGATGGCCGTAATATTCATAAAGGCATGGAATACATGTACCCTTATGTAAAAGATAAAAACAGCTGGCCCTTTGCAAAAGATGTAATGTACTGGGATAACTGGCCCGTAGCGCAGCCCTTCCTGGTATTTGGCGCCGTGGCTTATAACAACATGGATTATTACCGGTTATGGCTGCAGCTGGATCACGATCCGCAGGTAGAGGAGGTGCTGCGCAACTTACCGGTCCGCAACCCCGTGATTTGGTTATATGATGTAAACTAGCGCTCCTTTATCAATAATCACACAAATGTGTTAACCCGTGAATTGCAATTATTTAACGGAAAATTTTTCCGTTGAAAAGTTGCTTTTTATTAATATTATTAATAATTTTATATGTATCTAAACTACCTATTCCTATGATGTGGGTGAAAGACCTCTATACTATTTATCAGAAGCTGGATGCTACTGGTTTTGAGGAGGTGAAAAAAGAAATTTTAAAAGCACAACTGTACGGTTGCAATGCAGGAGAAGTGTACTACCTGGTATTACAACAGCTTGTAATGATTAAAAAAGACAAGGTACAGGTATATGAAATGATTAAAGGGGAAGTGGAAAACATTATTCACTGCAGTAAAGGCATGATATACCTCAACTAGCCTTTTTATCTTATTTCATCAATCAGCTTTTTGGCTTTCCAGTGAACAGGCGCCTGCTCCGGTATTTTCAGCAGCCATTCCACGCTTTGCTGCTTATCTCTTTCCTTGAGGTAGCTGAGCGCCAGGTAAAAAGCAGCATCGTACCGGTAGGCAGAGCTATCGTTGTTATACACGGTGAGCAGGTCGGTGCGGGCCTTTCCCAGCTCGTTCATATCTACCAGGCACACGCCCCGGTAATAGCGGGCATAGGTATTGGCGGTATCTACTTTCAGGGCCTGGTTCAGCAGCAGCACTGTTTTCTCCAGGCGGCGTTTATTGAAGTTATAGGCAGCTTCATGCAGCAGCCGCGCTACATTAGTGGTGTCGGCCTCATGGCGGTGTACCATTTCTGTAGGTGCAAACTGGCGGTACACGTCTTTGCGCCAGGGGCTAATAAATAGCAGGCCGGCCATAATAACCGCTATCACGGTAATGGCCATTACATAAAAGCCCATGCGGTTCATATCCCTGTCTTTTCCGTAAAACCAGCGCTGGCGCATATCTGTCAGTATCTGGGTCAGCTCCCGGCGGGTATTGTCCGGCGTTAAGGCCCTGCGCAGCCATTCTATGGCTTCTTTGCCGGCCTGCACAATCTCGCGCACGCCGCTGTTTTCCTTTAGCAGCGCTTCAAATGCCGGCTTATCTTCTTCAGGTAAGGATTGTATTACGTATAAGGCCGTTTTTTCGTAAGTTTTAACGGGTAGCTTTTCACTGGTGCGCAATTGATAGCCGTGGTCCAGCAGGGTAGCCATGCAGGAGGGAAAGCTTTCAGATGCCAGTCCCGCAGTAGGGTGCGGGTTGGTTTCGGCGCCATCTGTTTGCGGGATAACCAGCGCCCGTTGTATGGCGCTTTGGCAGGTGGGTGTTAGCTCTGTAAAGCATTGCAGCCAGTGCCGCTTTTTTTCACCATTGGTAGTAATTTCCTGTACATATTTCAGGTGGGTATTGTCCAGTGCCGCTACTTCCGGTTCCGGCGACTCTGCCACTTCCATGCCTCTTTTCCGCAGCTCGTTGCGCCACGCAATTTTACATACCAGCATAAAAAAAGGCTCAAAACGGGTAGTCAGCTCTATGGGATGCCGTTTGGCATAAGCATAAATATCCGTGAGGCCTATTTCAAAAATATGCGCTGCATCTTTTTTATTCCCGCCATGTTCAAGGACGAAAGAGCTCACTTTTTTTGCAAACTGCCGGTAGATTGCGTCTATAATGGCTGGGGAGCTGTCCAGCAAGCCGTCAATGTATTCGTCGTCATTATATAAAAGCCGGGTAGAGGTCATACGTTCGCCGGTTGTTTCTTATAAGTTAGCTGCCCGCCATAAAAGTATTAAACCTTACTCAATGCACAAAAATTTTTGAAACAGCCGTTTCTTCTATACACTTTGCGTGCCAGAAATGTAATGCTCACAGATCAGGGTACACTTTATGTACCAGTTTCATTAGCAGCTCTTTAAGATGATCGCTATCCTGCTGGCCGGTCAGCTGCGCATAATACTGCTCTACCTCCTGCACACTTTCTGTGGCGGCTATCAGCAGCTGTTTGCCTTTGTTGCTCAGGAAAATCATGATGGCGCGGTTATCACTTTCATGTTTGCGGGTTTCAATATACCCCGCCGCCTCCAGGTTCTTCACCACTTTGCTCATAGCCTGTTTGGTAATGAGCGCTTTCTTGGCCAGCTCATTATTGATGATACCTTCCGGTGCAATATTGGCCAGCAGCACCATGTCGCCCATTTTAAAGTCAACATAGCCCCGCTGCTGCAGTTGCTCCATAAGCCGGTTCTCCATGTCTTTTTTGATCAGGTTCATCATACGTAACAGCATGCGCGGCCTTTGCGCTATGCATTGATGTAAACGCTCATCAAGTGTAGTGTTCATGGCACTCTATTTTAGTCAAATATATATTTATTATCTTGTTATAGCCATGGAAGTAATTGACAATATACTGCATTATATACAGCAACATTTTGACCAGGACCTCTCATTACACCACCTGGCTGCGCAGGCCCATTACTCGCCTTACCATTTTCACCGCCTGTTCCGTCAGCAGGTAGGAGAGGCTCCCAAACAATACCTGCTGCGCCTGCGCCTGGAAAAATCCTGCAAAGAATTGCTCTTTTACCCGCAAAAATCCGTGTATGCTATTGCCATAGACTGTGGCTTCAGCTCTCAGGCTGTTTTTGCCCGGGCTTTTAAAAGCAAATACGGGCTTACAGCAGAGCAGTACCGCGGGCAGGCCCTGAAGGCCATCCGCGAAAGAACAGCTGCCATTGCCCTGGATGTGCAGCAATATCCCATTACTGTTACCCGCACAGAACGCCTGCACATGGCCTGCGAAATAACGCATTTACAGGACGCGCATATTATGCAGGCTTTTAAAAAGCTGCACCGCTGGGCGGCGGCGCATGAGCTGCTGGGGCCTTACCCCGAATATTACGGTGTGTTCCTGGATTCGCCGCATACCACCGCTTTGGAACAATGCCGCTACCTGGCAGGCATACGCCTGCACCACCCTTTTACCGGCAGGGAAAGCTATACCACCGGCCCCGCAACCGTTGCGCAAATACCCGTAATGGGCGGTATAGAAGTGGCTATGGACTATGCCCTGTATGTAAAGCAACGCTGGTTGCCCGAAAGCGGGTACACCCTGGTGCAGGGCATGCCTGGTTATGAGCACATATTGGATATGGACCTCAATAAACCCTATGCCGGCCATACCCGCATTGTTTGCGTAGCCATACAGCCCGATTAGCAAGAAATGCAAAACAAACCGCAAGAACCGGGAAAAGCCCTGCTAACGGCCTGACTACCTTTGAGGCATCCAACAAATATGTTTAAAAGATGTCACAGATGAAAGTAGTTATTGCAGGCGGCACTTCAGGTATAGGACTGGCTACCGCCGCCCTGTTAGCAAAGGAAGATGCAGGGGTAACCATTACCGGCCGTAACCCGCAGAAAATGGAAGCCGCCCTGGCCGCTTTACCCGCCAATGTAAAAGGACAATGTGTGAACGGTGCAGATGCCAGTGAGATCAAAGCTTTTATGGCGGCGCAGTCGCCTGTTGACCACCTGGTAATAGCACTCAGCGGCGCCAAAGGCGGCGGGCTGTTTAAAGAGCTGGACCTGGCGCAGCTGCAGGCAGGGTTTGCCGAAAAATTTTTTCCACAGCTGCAAACTTTACAGGCAGCATTGCCCTATATGGCTGCCAATGGTAGTGTTACACTTATTACGTCTGTAAGCGCACGCACCCATGCGCCGGGCACTTCCGGGCTGGCCGCTATTAACGGCGCCCTGGAGCTAATGGTGCCCACCCTCGCTAAAGAGCTGCGGCCTTTACGCATTAACGCGGTATCGCCGGGGGTAATTGATACGCCTTGGTGGAACTTTTTGCCGGAAGATACCCGTAACGCCACTTTTGCGCAATATGCCCAGGCCGCGCCCGTAGGCCGCATTGGTAAACCGGAAGATATTGCAGCTGTAATTGCACAGCTGATACAAAATACATTTATAACGGGGCAGATCATTACCGTAGATGGAGGATTGGCGCTGTGAGTAAATGTGCAGATATGCAAATGTGCAGATAGGGGGAGAATGTACAAATATGCAGATATGCGGATGTACAGATGGTTTATGCCGGCAATGCGCTACAGCAAAATTGAAATGCAGCTGTGTGGATGTACAGATGATTTATGCGGTGCTGACTGCAAAGCTGATCTGCAAATGCGTAGAAGAATTAAATAATGCCTTAAAACAAAATGTGCAAATGAATGATCTCATCTGCTCATTCATCTGCACATCTGCATATCTGCACATCCGCACATCTACTTCATTCCTCTTGCTATGCCCAGCTCAAGCCCTCTCAGCTCTGCCAGCCCGCGCAGGCGGCCAATAGCGCTGTAGCCCGGGTTGGTTTTTTTATCCAGGTCGTCCAGCATCTGGTGCCCGTGGTCAGGGCGCATGGGAATGGAAATATTGCGTTTGTTCATGACCGTTAAAATATTCTTCACAACGGCATACATATCTACATCGCCTTCCAGGTGATTGGCCTCATGAAAGTTGCCTGCGGCATCGCGCTGTGTGCTGCGCAGGTGAATAAAGTGAATATGCTCTCCCAGGCGTTCTATCATGCCGGGCAGGTCGTTGTCGGCACGCACACCGTAGGAGCCGGTGCAAAAGCAAAGGCCGTTGGCGGTATAAGGCGCCGCGGCCAGCAGCTCCCGTGCATCTTGTTCCGTACTTACCACACGGGGCAGGCCCAGTATGGGAAAGGGAGGATCGTCGGGGTGAATGGCCAGCTTTATGCCCTCTTCTTCCGCCACCGGCGCTATTTGCTGCAAGAAATAGAACAGGTGCAGCTTTAGTTGTGTGGCGTCAATATGCTGATATTTATCCAGCGCTTCCTGGAACTGCTGTATGGTAAAGCTTTCCTCTGAGCCGGGCAGGCCGGCAATAATGTTGCGCTGCAGCTTGGTTCTCTCCGCATCCGTCATGCTGTCGAAATGCTCTTTTGCACGGGATATATCTGCCTCATCATAGTCATTTTCAGCGCCCGGCCTTTGCAAAATGAACAGGTCAAAGGCCATAAAGGCTGCTTTTTCAAAACGCAGGGCTTTTGAACCGTCTGCTACGGTATAGGCCAGGTCTGTACGGGTCCAGTCCAGCACCGGCATAAAGTTGTACGTAACAATGTAGATGCCGCAGGCGGCCAGGTTACGCAGGCTTTGCTGGTAGTTGCGGATGTACTCCTTAAAACGGCCGCTTTGGGTTTTAATGTCCTCATGCACCGGCACGCTTTCTACTACCGACCACGTAAGTCCGGCAGCTTCAATCATTGCTTTGCGTTGCAAAATCTCTTCCTTGGTCCACACGGCTCCATTGGGAATATGGTGTAATGCGGTTACAATACCTGTGGCGCCGGCTTGCTTAATATCCTGCAGGCTTACAGGATCATTAGGGCCGAACCATCGCCAGGTCTGTTCCATTCTCGGCATAATTCATATAGGTTTTATATCAAGGCCCAAAAATAGAAGAATTAGATAATTAATAATTAATAATTAAAAATTAATAATTAAGCCGGTGGGTGCGCGTACAATATTGTTGCCTGGAACCATCTGTTCTTTTCATTATTAATTATTAATTCTTCATTCTTAATTAATAATCGCAATCATCACATCCATCACATTGGTTTGGGTGGGGCCGGTTTTTATTAACCCGCCTGCGGCAGCAAAAAAGTGGTAGGCGTCGTTATTTGCCAGGTAGGCCTGCGGCTGCAGCCCAAGCGCGGCGGCTTTTTGCATAATAGCTGCATTCACCACGGCGCCTGCAGCATCGGTAGGCCCGTCCGTACCATCGGTACCTGCGCTTAGCAGGGTGATATGCGGATGCGCCTGTAATGTTATGCCGGCAGCCAGCGCCAGCTGCTGGTTGCGGCCGCCCAGGCCCTGCCCGGTTACTACTACGGTGCTTTCTCCGCCCATCAGCAGGCAGGCGGGGCGCGGCCCGTTCCAGCGAATGGCCTGTTGTGCCAGGGCCTGCGCCAGCGTTTGCGCATTACCGGTAACCTCACTGCTTAACAGCGTGGTATGATAGCCTTGTGCTGTGGCATATTGCACAGCAGCCTGTAACGCAATGCGGTTAGTGCCAACCAGGTAATTACGGGTAGTGCGGAAGCCCGGAGCGCCCGGTTTGGGCGTTTCCGCCACCATGCCGTTAACGCCCTGCTGGAGGTATGCGTGTATAGCAGCAGGTATTTTTTGCAGCAGCTGGTATTTTTCCAGTATGTCCCAGGTATCTGCAAAAGTAGAGGGGTCAGGCACGGTTGGCCCGGAGCCTATAACATCCAGGTCGTCGCCCACCACATCGCTTAATATAAGCGTACATAACGTGGCCGGGCATACTTTTAATGCCAGCTGCCCGCCTTTAACGGCAGAAACATGTTTGCGCACCGTATTCATTTCATGAATGGTGGCGCCGCTTTTCAGCAGCAGGTCAAACAGCGCTTGTACATCTTCCAGGCCGGAGCCGGGCGGGTAGTCTATCAGCAGGGCCGATGCGCCGCCCGACAGCAGAAACAGCACCAGGTCGTCAGGGGTAACAGCTGCCAGCAGCTCCAGCATTTGCCCGGTGGCCAGTACGCCGTTATGGTCCGGTACCGGGTGGCCAGCTTCTGCTACCTGTATATGTTGTAATGGTAAGGCATGTTCATATTTAGTGATCACCAATCCCTGTAAGGCATAGGGCATTTCAAGGGCTTCCAGCGCCTGAGCCATGGCAGCAGCGGCTTTACCTGCGCCTGTAACAAAAATGCGGCTGTGTGATTTTAAAGGAAAAAATTTGCCGGAGATCCATAAGCCGTTATGCTGCACCTGCACCTGCCGGGGAATAAGGTGTTGGGGCTGTACTGCTGCCACGGCTTGCCGGAAAATGGATATGGCCGCTGATGCTGCATCGTTTTTCATTCTTTCCTGGCCAGTTTCCGTTCCTGCTTTTTATCCATTTTGGCCTCCAGGTGCTCCCGCTTTTTCATTTCCCAGTCATTCCACTTTTTATATTGTGCGGGCGTTAATACCGTCTTAAAGCGCTGGCTGCGTTCTTCGTTCAGGGCTTTCAGCTGCTGCATACGTTCTTTGGCAGCCAGGTTTTTATCGGCTTTAATAGCATCGCGGCGGCGGATAATATCTTCATTAATGGCATAAATCTGTTTATCCTGCGCATGGGTAAGGCCCAGCTCCCGGTAAAGCTTATCACTCATTTTGTCGGCCCTTCCTTCCGCGGTCCACCGGCCTCTTTTAATGGTATGGCTGCTATCCTTTACCGGTGTTTGGCCCAATGCTGTTATGCTAAACAACAGGCAAAACAGGAAGGTAGTCAACGTATGTTTATTCATAGTCAAAGGATTGTGTCTTACAATCGAAATTCGGCTTAGGACTAAGGTACTGAAACTACCACTCATAAAAAATCCTATAAAATAAATATACCTGTATTAAATTTAGTCTTTCACAGGCAAATCAGCATATACACGTGATCAGGAGCTTTTACCACGACCTGCCACTGCCTGAAAACCAAACCATCATCTAAACCGCAAAACAAAATCAATTCGTATGGAGCAACCCTCAGCTTATGTAACCGGTACCGGCCGTATAAGCCGTTTGGTACCGCTACCCCGGCTTGTGAGCCGTAAGCGTGCAAAAATCTTTCACCTGTTATTGGGCGCGCTGCTGGCAGGCAGCTATGCCAGGGCGCAGGAAACTTTCCCGGTAAATGGTGTGGCAGATCCCCGCGAAGGCTGCTATGCATTTACCCATGCTACTATTGTAAAAGAAGCAGGCATCACCCTGCAGGATGCCACGCTGGTGATCCGCGACGGGCGCATTATAAGCGCAGCAGCAGGGGCAGCCATCCCTAAGGATGCCGTGGTGGTAGACTGTAAAGGAAAATACATTTATCCTTCCTTTGTAGATATTTACAGCGATTACGGCACACAGCCTGTAAAGAAATCGTTCGGGGGCTTCCGGTCCCCGCCGCAGTTCCTTTCCAATACCAAAGGTGCGTTTGGCTGGAACCAGGCGATTAAAAGCGAAATAAATGCCGCCACTATCTTTAAAACAGATGAAGTAAAGGCCAAAGCCCTGCGGCAGGCTGGTTTTGGCGCTGTGCTTACCCACCAGCAGGATGGTATTGCCCGCGGTACCGGCGCATTGGTAACCCTGGCAAACGACCGGGAAAATAAGGTAATGATCCGCGAAAAAGCATCGGCGCAATATTCCTTTGATAAAGGCAGCTCTACGCAAAATTATCCCGGCTCGCTCATGGGCAGCATTGCCCTGCTGCGGCAAACCTACCTGGATGCGCAGTGGTACAAAACACATCCGGCAAAAGAAGGTATGAACCTGACGCTGCAGGCCTGGAATGAAGAACAAACACTGCCCCAGGTATTTGAAGCGGATGATAAATGGGATGTGCTGCGCGCTAAAAAAATAGGCGATGAATTTGGCGTACAATATATCATCAAGGCGTCTGGTAACGAATACCAGCGCATGGCGGAAATGGCCGCTACAAAGGCATCTTTCATATTGCCGCTCGACTTTCCCGCCGCCATGGATGTTGAAGATCCGAACGACGCCCGTTTTGTAGCCCTGGGTGACCTGAAAAACTGGGAGCTGGCGCCTTCGGAGCCCGCCGCCTTTGAAAAGGCCGGCATTCCTTTTTGCCTTACCGCAGCTGGGATGAAGGATATTAAACAATTCATGACCAACCTGCGCAAGGCCATTGATTATGGCTTAAGCGAACAGAAAGCGCTGGATGCCCTCACCAAAATACCGGCTTCCTTTATTAAAGCCGGCGACCAGGTTGGCACCGTGGATGCGGGCAAGCTGGCCAACTTCCTGATCACCTCCGGCCCCTTGTTTGATGAGCACACCGTAATATACCAGAACTGGGTGCAGGGCAAGCGGTATATTATTAATGAAAACGGGTGGACGGATATACGTGGCACGTACACGCTTACACTAAGTCCCGGCGCTACCTATACCATACTGGTCAAAGGCACGCCTGTAGCGCCTGCCCTTTCAGTAATACAACCGGCCGATACCCTGGGCGGCACCATTACGGTAGAAGGCAAGCTGGTAAGGCTGGCCTTTCCCCTGGCAAAGAAAAGCGCCGGCACCCTGCGCCTGAGCGGCATGCTGGGAGATAATGCCTTGAACGGCAACGGCCAGGACACCAGCGGCAACCCGGTTAAATGGAGCGCTACTTTTACAAAAGCATTTGTGCCGCCGCCAGATACTGCCCCAAAGAAAAAAGCCCCGGACCTGTCAAAAATATATTATCCGTTTAACGGTTACGGATGGGAAGCTCCCCAGCCAAAGCAGCAGGACATTCTTATTAAGAATGCCACTGTATGGACCAACGAACAGCAGGGCAGGCTGGAAAATACAGATGTGCTGATACGGGCAGGCAAGATAGCACAGGTAGGCCGGAACCTGCCCGCCGGCAATGCCCTGGTAATAGACGGTACCGGCAAGCACCTTACGCCGGGAATTATAGACGAGCATTCGCACATTGCTATTACAAGAGGCGTAAATGAAGGCACCCAGTCTGTTACCTCAGAAGTACGTATAGCCGACGTAGTGAACCCGGAGGATATTAATATTTACCGCCAGCTCAGCGGCGGTGTTACCACCAGCCACCTGCTGCATGGTTCTGCCAACACCATTGGCGGGCAAACGCAGCTCATAAAGCTGCGCTGGGGCGCTGATGCAGAAGGACTGAAGTTTGCAGGCTGGGACCCGTTCATCAAGTTTGCGCTGGGCGAAAACGTAAAACAATCTAACTGGGGCGAGAGCCAGCGGACCCGGTTCCCGCAAACCCGCATGGGGGTAGACCAGGTGCTTACAGATGCATTTACCCGCGCCCGCGACTATGAAAAGCAGGGCCCCGGCAAACGCCGCGACCTGGAGCTGGACGCGCTGGTAGAAATACTGAACCACAAACGCTTTATTACCTGCCACTCCTACGTACAGAGCGAAATAAATATGCTGATGCACGTAGCAGATACCTTCGGGTTTACCATTAATACGTTTACGCATATACTGGAAGGGTACAAGGTGGCCGACAAAATGAAAAAGCACGGCGCAGGCGCTTCTACCTTTGCCGACTGGTGGGCGTATAAAATGGAAGTACAGGACGCTATCCCCTATAACGCTACCATTATGCAGCGTGTAGGGCTTACCGTAGCCATTAACTCCGACGATGCTGAAATGGCCCGCCGCCTGAACCAGGAAGCTGCTAAAAGCATAAAATATGGCGGCATGTCTGAAGAGGACGCGCTGAAAATGGTAACGCTGAACCCCGCCAGGCTGCTGCATATAGCAGACAGGGTGGGCAGCATTAAACCCGGTAAGGACGGGGACGTGGTGTTATGGTCTGATGATCCGCTGAGCATTTATGCCAAAGCAGAAAAAACCATTGTGGATGGTGTGGTGTACTTTGACCGGCAGCGCGATGCAGCAATGCAGCAACGCATAGCAGCAGAACGTAACCGCCTGATACAAAAAATGCTGGCTGAAAAGAAAAAAGGTGGCGCCGTACAAAAGGTAAAAGCCACCCGCGATGAGCTGTGGAATTGTGAAGACACGGAAAGCGGCCACCAGCGTGGTATTACAGACAATATATAATTTCCCAAACCCAACAACAGTTATGATCAAACATTTCTTTTTATATATCACCTGCCTGGCTTTTACCGGCCAGGCGCAGGCGCAGGCCACCATTTACCCGGCGCCTCCGCAACAAAAAGCAATTGTGCTAACCCACGCTACCATTCATGTAGGCAACGGACAGGTAATTGAAAACGGCAGCATAGCATTTGCCAACGGAAAAATTACTGCCGTAGGTGCGGATGTGCCCAGCAGCGCAGATGCGCAGGTAATAGATGTACAGGGACAGCACATTTATCCCGGTATTATCGCACCCGTAACAGACCTGGGCCTTACAGAAGTGGAAAGCGTGCGCGCCACCAACGACTATGAGGAAGTAGGGGAGCTGAACCCCAACATCCGCGCGCTGGTAGCCTATAATACCGACTCCAAGGTAATTAACACCCTGCGTGTGAACGGCATTTTGCTGGCGCAGGTAACGCCGGAAGGCGACCTGTTATCCGGCACCTCCTCTGTAGTACAGCTGGATGCCTGGAACTGGGAAGACGCCGCTTATAAAACCGACGATGGCCAGCACTTTTATATGCCGCAGCTGCGGCCGCCCTCCAATCCTTTCCGTGGCCAGCAGCCGCCTGCCAACGACCGGGAAAAAGAAGCCCTTGAAAAAGTAGAGCAGGTACGGGCTTTCTTCCGCGAAGCAAAGGCTTATTTGCAGAACGAAAAACATACGGAAACCAACCTGAAATTTGAAGCCGTGCGCAAGCTGTTCACCAAAGAACAAAAGCTGTACATACATTGTAACGTGGTAAAGGAAATGCTGCTGGCGATAGACATTGCAAAGGAGTTTGGCTTTAGCGTGGTAATAGTGGGCGGCACAGACGCCTGGATGATACCAGACGTGCTGAAACAAAACAACATTGCCGTAATACTGGCGCAGCCTCACAGCCTGCCTGTTATGCAGGATGATGATGTGGCCCAGCCTTACAAAACAGCCGCTGAGCTGCAAAAGGCCGGGGTGTTGTTTTGCCTGAGCAACGAAGGTTTCTGGCAGCAGCGCAACCTGATGTTTGAAGCCGGCACTGCCAGCGCCTATGGCCTCAGCAAAGAAGAGGCATTAAGCGCCATTACGCTGAACACTGCTAAAATACTGGGCATTGATAAAACTACCGGCTCCCTGGAGCCAGGCAAAGACGCCAATATTGCCGTAAGCACAGGAGATATACTGGATATGCGCTCCAACAATATTACACATGCTTTTATACAGGGCCGGGAAGTGAACCTGGATAACAAGCAGAAGCAGCTGTATGAAAGATATAAGTATAAATATGGGTTGAAGTAAGTAAAAAGTAAAAAAGCAAAAAGAAAAAAGACGCGGGTAATCTTCGCGTCTTTTTTAATGTGCGCCCGGTATGATCATAAACTTGGAGGTGCAAGTCCTCTACGGGCCTTGATAGTGGGAACCGTTAGCCAAAGGCAAGGGTGTCCACCGCGAGGTGGAATCTGAAGAAAGCCGGCGGCAAAATCCCGGTTCGACGAACAGAAACTGCATATAAGGCAATATGTGATGGACGAGACTGCATTACAAGTCAAAGTCCCAAACTATCCGAGATCACCGTTTGTAAATGCAGCGAACACATGGGATGAAGGTGTATGATGTTACCCGGGGAGGTCTGTAAAACTGCTGCCAGAGGGAGACGCGTGTCCTGAAGGAGCAATGAGTGACAGAGATGTCATTACAGGTTTTACAGAAGTCAGCTCTGGTCATAGTACCGGCAGCCCAAGCAGGAAAGGGCCAGACATCAGCAGCTAAGGAGTAAATCCAGAACCGGAAGCGTTGCAAAGAAAGCAGAAAACTTGCCGTTCAGGTAAGGCTATATTAAAAGAGTAGGGCTGGAAGCCTGATGGTATTAATAAGCGCTGAGCAACGGTTTTGAAGAAAGAAAGAAACAAGGCGGACAGAAAAAAAAATGATGCAAGTTGGAACTACTTGAACGTATACTGGATAGCCGTAATGTACGCCGGGCCTATGAACAGGTAATGGCGAACAAAGGCAGCGGCGGCATAGATGGGATAGAAATCGAAGGATATAAATCTCATGTTCAAGCCGTATGGCCATCGGTTAGAACCGCAATACAGGAAGGGAAGTATCAACCATCATTAGTAAGGAAAGTTGAGATACCGAAACCGGGAGGGGGAACAAGGATATTGGGCATCCCCACCTTGCTGGACCGGATGATCCAACAAGCCATAGCACAGCAACTAAATATCATATACGATGATACATTTAGTCAAAGCAGCTATGGGTTCAGGCCAAAACGCAATGCACATCAGGCATTGGTACGAGCCCGTCAGTACGTAAACGAGGGCCATAGTCATGTAGTCGATATTGACATGGCTAAATTCTTTGATCGGGTTAATCACGACTATCTTATGAATCTGCTAAGTCAACGGATAATGGATAAGCGAGTACTCAAGCTGATCCATCGTTATCTGAAAGCAGGGGTGATGATAGGAGGAATAGCTACTGTCAACACAGAAGGAACACCCCAAGGCGGCCCGCTGAGTCCTATTCTATCCAACATACTGTTGGATAAACTGGATAAAGAGTTAGAAAGCCGGGGGCACCGGTTTGTGCGTTATGCTGATGATATCTGCCTGTTTGTGAAAAGCAAACGAGCAGCCGAGCGGGTACTGAAAAGTGTGAGCGCTTACATTGAAAAGGAGTTGAAACTGGAAGTGAACCAATCCAAAAGTGTGGCCACACGACCCTGGAAAAGTAAACTACTGGGTTACAGCTTCTATCACAAAAAGGGGGAAAAGGGATTAAACATTGCAAAGAGTAGCATCGCAAAGTATAAGTCGAAAGTTCGGGAAATTACCTCGCGAAGCAAACCGTACGCAATGTACAAGCGCTACGAAATGCTGAGGCAATTAAATCAAGGCTGGGTACAATACTTTAGACTGAACGAAGCAAAGAGCGTGTTCATCGGCTTGGATGAATGGGTTCGATGCCGTATCAGGCAATGTTACTGGAAGCAATGGAAGAAACCTTCTTCCCGAGTGAACATGCTTGTCAAGTTAGGGACGCCTGAATGGCAAGCATATCAATGGGGAAACTCACGCAAAGGATACTGGCGAATAAGCCACAGCCCGATCTTGCAAAGAGCCTTGAACAGTTCGTTACTAAAAAGAGAAGGGTACCTATCTCTCAAAGAGTTAAGTACCCTTCCAACTGTATTATTCTGATGTGCCGCC
Source organism: Chitinophaga sp. (assembly GCF_035761305.1). Classification (GTDB taxonomy): domain Bacteria; phylum Bacteroidota; class Bacteroidia; order Chitinophagales; family Chitinophagaceae; genus Chitinophaga. Next base: position 28,873 of record NZ_DASTRI010000061.1, read on the forward strand.
GTATACGGGTCCGTATGTACGGTGGCTGGAGGGGACAGGTAGCGAATTAATCGCTACCTTCCTACTCAATT